>DATKHW010000610.1:0-23776 GCA_035546275.1 Gemmataceae bacterium | reverse complement strand
GACATGCGCCTGCCGTGACCGTCCTGAATGACAGGGTGGATGAACACGTCGCGGAACGGCACATCGTCCCGGTTGAACAGGCCGAAGACGACCATCCGCGCCACCCAGAGCGTGATGAGGTCGCGGGCCGTCGAGAGGACGCTCGTTGGGTAGAACTTCGCCATCTCCGCCGTCGCCTCTGGCCAGCCGAGCGTCGAGTGCGGCCAGAGGGCGGAGCTGAACCAGGTGTCGAGCACGTCGGGATCTTGCTCGAAATGCTCTGCTTCCAGCGCCGAGATTACCTCGGCGTCATTTTCGTTGAGTACGCAGACGTACCAGGGATACGTCACGCGGCGGATATCCGGATTCTGCTCCTCCGCTTCGCTCAGAGCTATGGCGGCACGCCCTTCCTTCTCCCATGCTCGGAGCCTGTCTTCAAGCGCCTTGAGACTTTTCGCGTGATTCAGCGCCTTGGCTGGCGTGTCGAAACCCAGCAAGCCTGGATATGTCCACACCGGAATCCGGTGGCCCCACCACAGCTGCCGGCTGATGCACCAGTCGCGCTTCTCGCCGAGCCAATCGAGGTACGTGGACTTGTAGCGCTCCGGGAAGAACCGCACCCGCCCGTCGTTCACGGCGTCGATGGCCGTCTGCGCCAGCGATTCCATCTTCACGAACCACTGATCCGACAGGTACGGCTCAATCGGCGTCTTGCTGCGGTCGCTGTGGGCCAGCGGGATGTCGCGGTCCTCGCGGCCCTCGAAGAAACCGAGCTTTTCCATGTCCTCGGTCACGCGCTCGCGGGCCGCATAGCGGTCGAGGCCGGCATACGGGCCGCCGTTAGCGTTGATCGTGCCGTCGGGGTTGAGGATGTTGATCATCGGCAGCTTGTGCCGCAAGCCGCAGGCGTAGTCGTTCGGGTCGTGGGCCGGTGTCACTTTCACCGCCCCCGTGCCCAGCTCCTTGTCCACCAGTAAGCCGTCCGCAATAATCGGAATGTCACGGTCGAGCAGCGGGATGGTCGCCATCTTGCCGATGAGATGCTGGTAGCGCTCGTCGCTCGGATGCACCGCCACGGCCGTGTCGCCGAGCATGGTTTCCGGTCGCGTCGTGGAGAAGCGGATGAATTCGCTTGACCCCTTCACCGGATAGCGAAAGGTCCAGAAGCCGCCCTTCACGGTTTCCGTGTACGTCTCGTCGTCCGCCACCGACGTTTGCAGCTGTGAGTCCCAGTTCACCAGCCGTTTGCCGCGGTAGATGAGGCCGTCCTTGAACATGCGGAAGAAGGTGGTCCGCACGGCGCGGGCGCACTGTTCGTCCAGCGTGAAGCGCGTGCGCTCCCAGTCGCAGCTGCAACCCAGCTCCTTGAGCTGGCCGAGGATGCGTTTCTCGTACTGGTCCTTCCACTGCCAGATGCGGCGCACCAGCTCCTCGCGGCCGAGGTCGTGGCGCGTCTTCTTCTCCTCGTCGCGGATGCGGCGCTCCACCACGGCCTGCGTGGCAATGCCGGCGTGGTCCGTGCCCGGCATCCACAGGGCGTTGTAGCCCTGGGCTCGGCGCCAGCGGATCAGCGCGTCTTGCAAGGTTTCGTTGAGGGCGTGGCCCATGTGCAGGGCGCCGGTCACGTTCGGCGGCGGGATGACGATGCAGAACGGCTTGCGGTCGGGGTCGGGCTGGCTGTGGAAGTAGCCGCGCTCGTTCCAAAATTGCAGCCAGCGCTGCTGGGCTTCCTTGGGGTCGTACTGCTTAGGAAGGTCGATCGCCATCGCCGGGCCGTCCTTGTCACAAAAAAAGACCGAGAAACGTCCGCCGTCCGACGGACACGCTCAGGGGGCGGCGGGGTTCGGGGGACCGCCTTGGCCGCGGAGGCGTTGCAACTCGGCTTCCAGCTCCTCCGCTCGGGCTTCCGCGGCGACGGCGCGGGCCTCCGCCGCGATGCGCGCGTCGGCCTCCGCCTGCGCATGGGCCTCCGCCTCTCCAGCCGTTTGCACCACTTCGGCGTAATCCGGGATCCGGTCGCCTCGCTCCTCGTACAGTACGGCACGATCGTTTTCCAGACCCAGCCAGAGCCGCACCGTTTCCAGCCATATGCGGCCGCGCTCGTCCGGTTGGACCTCGGAGTAGCGGCCCGGATTCGCCGGGTCCACGTGGTAGCCAAACAGCCGCGTCTCGGCGTCCCGCCGACTTTCGCGCCGATCCACGACGGCGTAGAAAAGCGCCCCAACGCGGTGGTAGAACTCGACCTTGATACCCAGGTCGTTTACACGGCTGTCCGGGGAAGTCACTTCGATCACCAGGAGCGTCCGCGCCCCCCAGGTCCTTACGGGAAGGGTCCCGCGGTGGCGGTCCCAGGCTTCGCGGAGTCCATCGAAGACCGCCACGTCCGGCCCGAGCGGCCTCAAGCCCGTGACTTCCCAATCCACGCGATGGTCGCACAACACCAGCATGCCCTCACGGCCGCGCGCCCGCTCCTGCAACACGGTCTTGAGATAGCGGCAGTCGTCGTTGTGGCCTTCGGTATGCACGATGAAGTCTTCTTCTTGCGGGAACAGGATGTCCTCCGGCCCCAGCGGAACTTGTTCTCGGTACTCCGTCCCGTCCGGCCGCTGTCGCCGCACGTAGCGCCAGCCGCAGCGCCACGGATCCTCCTTCTCCACCGCGACCGGCTGGGGCGTCGCTCCCGTTTCCGTCGTCGTGCTGCTCATGTCGTCGCCTCCTTCCCCGCGGCCGGCGTTGCGCCGTCCTTGAACAGTTTGTACTCGACTGCATCCGCCAACGCCAGCCAGCTCGCCTCCACCACGTTCTCGCTCACCCCCACCGTCCCCCAGCTGCCGTCGCCGTCCCGCCACTCCACCACCACCCGCACGCGCGCCGCCGTTTCCTCCCTCGCATTCACCACGCGCACCTTGTAGTCCGACAGGTGCATTTCCGCCAGCCGAGGGTAGGTCGGCTGCAGCGCTTTCCGCAGCGCCCCATCCAGCGCGTTGACCGGGCCGTCCCCCTCGCTGACCGTGTGCATAATCTCGTCGGCGACGCGGACCTTTACCCGCGCTTCCGTCCGTGGAGCGCCGTCGGACTGCGCCTCGATGTCCACCCGGTACGATAGCCGCTCGAACCACGGCCGATACAGCCCCGCCGCCTTCTGCACCAGCAGGTCAAACGACGCCTCCGCCGCTTCGAACTCATAGCCGGCGTTTTCCAGGGCCTGCACCTGGTTCAGGATCTTCAGCATCAGCGGCCGGTCGTGCGTGATTGCATACTTCGTCGTCTTGGTCAGGATCGTCGATTGCCCCGATAATTCGCTCACCAGGACGCGGCGCTCATTGCCAACCACGGCCGGATCGATGTGTTCGTAACTGGCCGGGGTGCGAGCGACGGCGTGGGTGTGCATGCCGCCCTTGTGGGCGAAGGCGCTGGCGCCGACGAACGGCTGACCGCTGCGGAAATTCATGTTTGCAGTCTCGTAAACGTAGCGCGACGCCTCTGTCAATCGGGCCAGGCTGCCGGGCTGCAGCACGTCATAACCGCGCTTGAGCGCCAGGTTGGCCATAATGCTGACAAGATCCGCATTGCCGCAGCGTTCGCCGATGCCATTGATCGTGCCCTGCACCTGGACCGCTCCCCGCGCCACGGCCGCCAGCGAGTTGGCCACCGCTACATCGCAGTCGTTGTGGCAGTGAATGCCGAGGTCCACGCGAAGGGCGCGGCGGGCCTCCTCCACGCCGGCCGCGATCTCCTCCGGCAGCGTGCCGCCGTTGGTGTCGCATAAGATGACCACCGACGCCCCGGCGTCCTGAGCGGCGCGCAGCGTCTGCAGGGCGTAGTCGCGGTTGCAGCGCAGGCCGTCGAAGAAGTGCTCGGCGTCGTAGAAGATCTCGCGCCTGGCCGCCTTACAGTGGGCCACGGAGTCGGCGATCATCCGCAGGTTCTCTTCGAGGCTGACGTTGAGCACCTCGGTGACGTGCATGTCCCACGTCTTGCCGACGATCGTGATCACCGGCGTCCCGGCGTCGAGCAGCGCCTTGAGGCCGACGTCGTCCTGCGGGCCGATCCCCTTGCGGCGGGTCATACCGAAGGCGGCGATCCGGGCATGGCGCAGGGGGAGCTCGCGCACCTTCTGGAAATACTCGAAATCCTTGGGGTTGGACAGCGGATATCCGCCCTCGATATAGTCAACGCCCAACTCGTCGAGCCGGCGGGTGATGTTGAGCTTGTCGAGCAGGGAGAAGTTGACGCCTTCCCCCTGGCTGCCGTCGCGGAGCGTGGTGTCGTAGATCTGGATGCGCGTCATGAAGTCCTCGCAAAGCAACGGCCCGGAAGCCGCCGCTTCCGGGCCGTCATGGCGTAACTGGAATGCGCCGTGGGCATTGTAGGCAACCGCATCGCGGCCGGAAACGCCGGATTAGGGGACGCGAATGTTCGGCATCCGGTCGTCGGGCATGACGAGGCTCTTAGTCTGATTGGGCAGTGGGTTGAACTGGAACGGCTGTACCGTATCTTGCGGCACGGCGCCCGCCGCGTTGGCCGCATCGACCAGGCCGCCGCTCGGCAAGAATTCGACGTAGTTGCTGGCTTCGATCATGGCCGGCCGGCCGTTCACCAGGTCGCGGTGGGCGGCGATCCGCACCACGCGGAATGTACCGAGCCCCGGCAACTCAACCAGGCCGCCGTGGGCCAGATCGTCGCGCAGGGCGGGGCCTAGCGCTTTCAGCACCTTGTTGACGTCGTCTTCCGACAGTTTGGTCTGCGCCGCGATGCGCCCTTGCAGCGTGCTGGTCGGCGGCGCCTTCGGCTTTTCTTTGTCCTTGGCGGCCGCTTTGTCCTTGTCCGCGGGCGCAGGGGCGGCCGGCTTATCCTTCTCGGCGGGCGCCGGAGCGGGCGGCTTGTCCTTATCGGCAGGGGCGGCAACGGCCGGTTTGTCTTTGTCGGCTGGCGCCGGCTTGTCCGGTTGTACGATCGGCGCCGCGAAGGTTAGTCCCGCCGCTACGGCCGTTAGCACTCCGCCGGCCGTCCATTTCAGCAGCTTGCGCATGACGTCCTCTCTTCCGCTTGGCGAAATCGCGCTGTGATTCATCGACCGCCGCAGACATCTGCCTCTGTCTATCTGCGGACAGCCCCAAGCTAAAGTGTACCGCGCAAAGCCACGGAAGGGCGAATGATTTCGCGGCGCCGAGGTGCACGGAAAGAAGAATGCGGCCCGGTCACTCCCGGGGGGCCTCGCCAAGCGCCGCTTCCAGGTCGGGCCGGCGCGTAAGCTGCTGGTCGCGTCGGCCGCGGGCCAGCTCGTAGATGCCCGGCGGCTCCAGGGTCTCACCGGCTGCCAGCCGACAAGCCGCCTGTTTGGCGTGGCTGCGGCGGGCCCAGTCGGCCAGGCACTCCTCGCAGCTCAAGGCGTAAGTTTTCAGTTCATGCGTGACGCCGTCGCTCCAGCGGGCGGCGATCTTGTAAACGGCGGGCCGCGTGCAGCCAGGATGGTAACAGGACAGCGGATAGGGAGGCATCGGCATGGCGAAGCTGGTCAATCGTGGTCGAACGGGACGGGCTCGCCGTTGATTTGGGCGTAGGCGTTCATGGCGGCGCGTTGTTCCGCCTCTTTCTTGTTGCGGCCCCAGGCGCCGGCGTAGGTGTGCCGCCCGATGACGGCCGCGATCTTGAAGCATTTGCTGTGATCGGGGCCCTTTTCGTCCAGCAAGACGTATTGCGGCGTGGCGCTAAATTCGCGCTGGGCCACTTGCTGCAGCTGCGATTTGAAGTTACCGGCGCCCGCCCCCTCCGCCACTTCCTCGATCTCCGGTCCGAGTTGGCGCAGAATAAACGGCCGAGCCGCCTCCAGCCCGCCGTCCAGGAAGATCGCCCCCACCAGAGACTCATAAACATCCGCAAGCAGGCTGGCCGGCACCTTGTCGGTGTGCGCGTGCATCCCGCGGCCCAGGAACATGAAAGCGCCGAGGTTGAGCGCCTTGCTGAATCGGGCGCAGGTCCGCCGGCTAACCACGACCGACTTCACCTTGGTCAGGTCGCCTTCCTGATAGTCGGGAAAACGCAAGTAGACCTGTTCACACGTAACCAGGCCGAGGACCGAATCACCGAGGAATTCGAGGCGTTCGTTGGATGCCAGGCGCGTGTTGGCGCCGGAGGCGTGGGTGAGAGCGGCGCGGAGCAGTTCCGGCTGCCGGAAGTGGTACCCGATCGTATTCTGGCATTCCTCCAGAATGTCGGCTTCGCGGCTGGTGGTCAATTCCTGCTGCATGATGCGAGTCGGTGGAGGAGTCGGCGGAATAAGGTGCAACGTACCAGCGCGGGGGGCGAATGTCAACGCCGCGCGGAATTCCCAATTTGCCGCATTTTTCATTTCCGCGGCCGCCCCGTGTTTGATAGGCTGACTTGTGCCGCCGACGTGGACGGCCGACGCCGCCGTCCGTACACCCGCCGCCCCAGTACACGCGCCCTCCTCGGTTTGCTCGATTGTTTCCTTACGCAAGGCGACTCGCCATGCGACGATTCTTATTGCTATGCACCGTACTCGCCGGTTCCACGGGCGCCGCGGCCGCTGCGGACTTGTCTCCCGCCGACCTCGATTTCTTTGAGACGAAGGTCCGTCCGCTCCTGGACGCCAATTGCTTCACGTGCCATGCCAAGGGCAAGGACCGCGGCGGCCTCAGCTTGGCGACGCGCGAAAACATGCTCAAAGGCGGCGACTCCGGCAAGCCGGCCGTCATTCCCGGCGACCCCGAACACAGCCCACTGATCGTCGCCGTTCGGTACGATGATGCGATCAAGATGCCGAAGAACCACCGCCTCAAGGACGAGGAAATCGTCGTCCTCGTCGATTGGGTGAAACGCGGCGCCCCGTGGCCGGTAAGCAGCGGCGCCCCGGCGATCCGTGCGGCCGGCGATGTGATCCGCCCCGAGGATCGCCAGTTCTGGTCGTTCCGGCCGATCGCCGACCCACCGCTGCCTGCCGTCAAAGATCAGCAATGGTGCAAACAGCCGCTCGATCACTTCATTCTCGCCAAGATGGAGGAGAAGAATCTGCATCCCGTCGCCTCGGCCGATAAGAGGGTACTCATCCGTCGGGCGACCTTCGACTTGATCGGCCTGCCGCCGACGCCGCAGGAGATCGACGCCTTCCTTGCCGACGATTCGCCGGACGCCTTCGCCAAGGCGGTGGATCGGCTGCTGGCCTCGCCGCATTATGGCGAGCGCTGGGCCAGGCACTGGCTCGACGTGGCCCGCTACGGCGAGGACCAGGCCCATACGTTCCAGGCTCGGCTGTATCCTTTCGGCTACCGTTACCGCGATTGGGTCATCCAGGCGTTCAACGACGACATGCCGTACAACCGCTTCGTGACGGAACAGATCGCCGGCGACCTGCTCAAGACCGGTGAGCCGAACGAGCGCTTGCCGGCCCTGGGCTATTTCGCGCTGGGCCCGCACTATTACATGGACGCAGGCGAGGTCAAGGCGGCGGAGGCGGCGGAGCTGGACGACCGAGTGGACGTGCTGGGCCGCGGCTTCCTCGGCTTGACCGTCGCCTGCGCCCGCTGCCACGACCACAAATTCGATCCGATAACTTCGCAGGATTACTACGCCCTGGCCGGCGTCTTTAGAAGCACCAAATACGTTGAAACGCCGCTGGCCCCGACCGACGTTGTGCAGAAATACACCCAGGCGCAGGAGCAAATCAAGCAGCAGGAGACGAAGGTCAAGGATTTCCTCGACGCCCAGGCCAAGAAGCTCGGAGAAAACGCCAAGAAGGTCGAAGCCAAGCTGCCGGACGATGCGAAGAACGAGCTGGCGGCGCTGCGGACCGATCTGGACCAGCTCAAGAAATCGGCGCCGCCCAAGCCGCCGTTCGTCCATACTCTGGAGGACGGCCCCGGCGAGGACATGCACATTTACCTCCACGGCAATCCCAACAATGAGGGCCCGGTCGTGGAGCGGCGTTTCCTGCGCATCCTATCGGAGGGGGAGCCGAAGCGGTTCACGCACGGCAGCGGCCGCCTGGAATTGGCCCAGGCCATCGTCAATCCGAAAAATCCACTGACGGCGCGCGTTATCGTCAACCGCATCTGGCAATGGCACTTCGGCGTCGGCATCGTCTCCACGCCGAGCAACTTCGGCAAGCTCGGCCAACCGCCGACGCACCCCGAGTTGCTCGACCACCTCGCGACGCGCTTCTTGGCGGAGGGCTGGTCGATCAAGAAGCTGCACCGCGAGATCATGCTGTCGGCGACCTACCAGCTTAGCAGCATGAACGACGACGCCGATCGCAAGATCGACCCTGCCGACACGTATTACTGGCGGATGAACCGCCGGCGGCTGGACGTGGAATCGTGGCGCGACGCTCTACTGTCGGCCGGCGGCGATCTCGACCCGGCCATCGGCGGCCCCTCGATGGACCTCAACAACCCGACCAATCACCGGCGGACGCTATACGGCGCCGTAAGTCGGCACGACCTGAACAACCTGCTCCGGCTCTTCGACTTTCCCGATCCGAATATCACGGCGGAGAAGCGGCTGGTGACGACGGTGCCGTTGCAGCAGCTGTTCGTTCTGAACAGCGATTTCATCGCCGAGCAGGCGCGGGGCCTGGTGAAGCAGCTGGCCGGCGAGAAGGACGATGCGGCGAAAATCCGCATGGCATTCGTCCGGCTGTACGGCCGACCGGCGACGGAGCACGAAGTGACAATGGGCCTTGATTTCCTGGCCGCACCGGACACGGCGGGAGGGCCGAATGAGGCGAAGCCGAAGCTGAGCCGATGGGAGCAATACGCCCAGCTCTTGCTGGCGACGAATGAGTTCGCGTTTGTGGATTGAATGCCTTTTTCGGGCCTTCCAAATTAGTCGGCCGCATCGCGATCCGGTACGCGGATTGGCAAATACACGTCGAAGCACGTCCCCTCGCCGACGCTGCTGATGCACTCGATCCAACCCTGGTGTCCCTGCACAACCTGCTGGACGATGGCCAGCCCGAAGCCGTTGCCCTGGCCGGGCGGTTTCGTCGTGAAGGCTGGTTCGAATAGCCGCGCCCTCACAGCCGGCGGCATCCCTTCGCCGTTGTCGGCCACGCGAAGGCGGACGAAGCGGCCGGCCCGGCGCAACGGATGCAGCCGCGCGCGGTCCGCATCAACGATTTCGACGCAGGTTTCCACCTGCATGCGCCCGCCGTGCGGCATGGCGTCGCGCGCGTTAAGGCAAAGATTTAGGAGCAGCTGGCCGAGCTGCGCCGCCACGGCATTCACAAGGGGCAGGGCCGGCTGCAAACGGAGTTCGATGCGGATGCGCCGATCGATGGTCCATCGCAGCAGATCGGTCATTTGCGCCGCCACGGCGTTCAAATCGACCGGCTCGGGAACGGAGTTCTGTTTGCGGAGGAAAGCCAGGATTTGCTGGCTCAGCGCAGAGGCCTGGCTCGCCGCTTTTTCGACGGCCGCGAGCAGCTCCTGATAGGGGCCGGCCGGCGGCGCCATGTCGCGCAGCAGCGCCACGTGACCGAGGACGGCCGTCAGCAGGTTGTTGAAATCGTGCGCCACCCCGCCGGCCAGTTGGCCTACCAATTCGAGCTGCACCGAGCGCTGACGGGCATCCTCCTGCGCTTCCTCGTCGCTCACGTCTCGGAACACGCCGAGAACGCCGCATACGGCGCCGCCCTCGTCGCGCACCGGGGTCCGCACCGTACGCACCGTACGCGTCTCGCCGCCTCGCGGCCGCAACTCTTCCCTTTCGACGCGCTCGCCCTTCAGCGCCAGCAGATGGCCAGGCGGCTGGCTTTCCAAGAAACCGGAGGGCCAAAGATCGGAACCCGTGCGGCCGAGAATTTCGTCTTCCGACCGGCCGACCCAGCGCGCAAAGCCGCGGTTGACCGCCAGATACCGGCCCTTGCGGTCAGTAAGGAAAACACAATCGTCGGTCGCGTCGGCCAGCGCGCGAAATGCAGCTTCTCCCATCCCCATTGTTGGGTCTCCAGCGGGTCGATCTGCGAAGCGGCGCCATATCCGCTCAACCGCGGCTGCTTCGGCCGCGGTGCAGCGGAAGGCAGGTGCGCCATGATTCGTTACGCCATGCACGCACCCCTGCCCAAACAGCTTGTTACGCTCCAACGAGCGTTTCCGCCGCTTGACGGCGGGGAGCGGTTCGGCCGCGAATCAGCTTGGCGGCCAGCAGCCGCGCTAACGGCGGCGCGGCCTGGTCGGGATCCACCGGCTGCGTGCGGTCCGGACGCATGTCCACTTGCGGCAGGGTAGCGCGGACCCAGCGAACCAATTCGGGTCGGCCCAAGCCGGTGCGCAAGACGCGGCGGACGGCCGGGATCAAGCCGGCTGCCATCGTTTCGCTGAGACGGTGCGGCGGCTCGCCGGTGCACTGGTAGCGTTCGGCTAGGTCACGCAAAGGATCGTCATGCGGAAAACACATGGCTGACTTCTTTCCTTTAGGTGAAGCGCTCGTTTGCCTAAGCTGCGGAGCGCGGGGTTTCGAGGATTTCACACAACGCAAACCCGGATCACGGCGGGCTATTGCCATTGCCGCCGCCGTAGATGCCGCCCACTCCGTTTTGTTCCACCGCGATGTCTTGCACGTTGGACTTCACGCCCCAGGCGTCCACGGCCCAAACCAGTATGTCGCCGTTGTCGTCCGACGTGCCATCCAGCTGCACCGTGTACGACCAGTTGCCTTCGGCGTCCGTGGTGGTCGATTTCCCGGTGAGCGTGTGGTTGCCTGAGAAGTAAACGGCTTCACCCTGGTAGCCGCCCTGGACCACGCCCGAAAAGGTCCATATGTCGGTTGGGCCGTCCTCGGCGCCCAGGTCGGTCATGACCGTCGCCGGATCGGTCACGTTGGCCGTGGCGATATTCGATTGGCCGTCCGACGTGGCCGCGTTGGCCTGTCCTTGACCCGACGCCGTCAGCGTTCCGCTGAAGTTCCCGTTGGCGTCCGTAGTCAAGGTTCCCCCGGTCACGCCGCTGAGCAGCACCGTCAAACCGCCTGGATTCGAGGTATTGGTGACTTGCCCGCTGACGGCCACTTGCATGGTGCTCGCCGTCGCCGTGACCGTCAGCGTAATCGTGGACGGACAGAATCGCGATTCGAGCTGTTCCAACCGAGGTTGGAACGCAGCGGAACGGGACGACGCGGTGGGGCGGCGAGAACGAAACAGCAGACCGAACATGCGCAGCTCTCCTTCATGAGCCGGGGGAACAAACAGACCGCCGGCGCGCCCCCCCGAGCGCTGATGAGCGGTCCCCTCAAGGGAACGCCGCTCGGCGGCCGACGGCTAGGTGCAAGCGTTACAATGCGCGGGTGCGCGGCAGTCCTGTTTTCTTCGATCGAAAAAACGGCCGGTTACTGGACATGTTTTTTTGATTTTTTTTCAATTTTTTTTGACGACGTGCCGACGAGGCGTGCGGAGCGGATGAGAGCAGAACGGCGATGTGAGTACGTTCCGCGATCTATCCGTAGATTTATGTTGAACTTACGGCGAAATGGTCGCGGCGGACCGATCACTCAGGAACGTACGGGGCCGGATCGATCACGTGGGCCGGAGCCGTTAGGGAAGGAGCAGGCCAATTCCGCAGCTGCACCAGTGTACGGAATTCCGGAACATCTTTCAGTACATCGTTGAACAGCGGGTCATTCTGGATCGTAGCGGGCGTCGCCCCGGCTTCGATGGCCTTCTGAAGGCAGAAAAGGGTCTGCGCCGCACAGATGGTTGGATTGGACGGATGGCCTGCCTTGGCTGCGGCGGCGAAGACACGGGCGGCTGAGAGACATAGTACCGGGGAGCCGAGGCCCAGCTCCACAGCTTGCTGGAGGTCAGCCAACGTCGACTCGCTCACAGGAGCCGCCTTGGCGGAGGTGTGCAGGCGCAGGACAACTAGCCAGCGGTTGACACGGGCTGGTTGCAAGTTAGGCTCCAACTGCAGCGCCGCCTCGATGTCTTGGGCGGCGTCGGCCACGCGGTTGCAATGCAACCGGCTAAAACCGCGGTCATTGTATAGCGCGGCCGACTTGTATCCTGCTGCCACGGCGCGGTCATACCACAGTAGGGCGGCATGGGGATCGGTCTGGCTGATGCAGTAGCCTAGCAGGGCCGCAGTTGGACCGTCGGATTGCAGTCGCTCGGCTTGCTGCAGGTCCGAGACGGCTTCGCTGAACAGCACCTGCGCCTTGGGTTCGTCCGCCTCCGCTTCGGCGAGGCGCATCGCTCCGACGGCGCGGGCCATGTAGTACTTCCGCGGCTTGGGATCGGCGGAACAATCCTGCACGGCTTGCTTGAACAGCTCCTCGGCTGCGGCGTAATCGCCGTCGAGATAGGCGGCGCGGCCGCGGTTGTATTCGCGCACGTCGGCGGGCAGCTGCGGCGCCGCCATCTCACTAGCCGCTCCGCCAGCCGCCATCAGCAGCAGCCCCGCCGCCGCCGCGGCCGCAAACGGACGCCGCCCGGCCCAGCGCCGCAGCCGCGCCGGCCAGGCCTGACAGCGGCGGAGACTTTCGGCCAATTGAGCGGCCGACGCAGGGCGATCCGCGGGATCGAGCGCGAGACACTTTTCAATCAACCGGGCCAATCCGGAATCCACCGCCGGGTTGAGGCCGCGCACAGGACGAAATCCCTGCGGCTGCCGCTGCAACATCCGCTTCACGGATTCCGCCGGCGGCAGGCCGGCCGTCGGCGTCCCATACGGAAGTTCGCCGGTCAGCACCTGGTACAGGATGACGCCGAGGGCGAAGAGATCGAGGCGCCCGTCCAGGGCGCGGCTTGGCGCCTCCCCCAGGAACGCCCGCAGCTGCTCCGGCGGCATATAGGGCAGGCTGCCGCCGATGCGCCGATTGACCGATCGCGCGTCGGCCGAGAGATTGAAATCGAGCAGCACTGCCTGGCCGTCGGGACGCAGCAGCACGTTGGACGGCTTCAGGTCCCGGTGAACCACGCCTTCCTTGTGCAGGTGGGCCAAAGCGTCCGCGATCTGCTCGGCGATGTGGGAGGCCGCATCGGTATAATTGCGGTCGTCGGGCCGGCAGGCCGAACCGGAAGCAATCGGCGGCGGGTCGCCGGGCATGGCCGCTCTGCGGACCGCCTCCCGGACCACGGCGGCGTCGCGCGGCGCCGGACCGTGTGGGACCGGATAGGCCAGATCGATAACATCCGTCAAGGTGGCGGCGCCCAGGAAGGGCATGGTCACGGCCGTCAAGCCCACCTCGTCGGCGAAGCCGGCCGAAAAAATTGGAACGATGTGAGGATGGACGAGTCGGCCCAGGGTGTGGGCCTCGGCGGCGCCTTCCGCGGAGAGCTTCACTGCCACCGGCCGCCCGCCGACCGATTCCTCAAGCGCAAGATAGACGCGGGCGAAGCTGCCGCGTCCCAGCTCGCGCAGGATCCTTAGGTCGCTCAGCCGTTGGCCGGGCTCCGGCCAGTGCACGTCCGGCGCGCGGTCAAGCGAAGCCGCATCGTCTTCCAGGACCTTGATGCCGACGACGGCGGCATGGACCGCCTGCCGGAATGTTGGAAAACGGTCGCTAAACGTCGCTGGATCGGGGGCCGCGCCGGCCTCGCAGCGCAGCGCATATTCCTCATAGGCCAACTCCACCACGAGCGACTTGTCCGCGCGGAATTCCGGCCGCTGATCGAGGACCTCGCGGGCGTCGGGTTCGCCGCCGCGGTTCCATTCCTTGATGATCGCCCTTGCTTCATCCCGAAGCGAAAGCGTTTGCTGCGCCGCGATCATGTCAGGTCCCGCCGCTGGGCCATTTTCTGCAGAAGCCGTTGGATCACTTTTACGTGCAGCCCGGTTCGCGCCGCGATTTCCTCGTGCGTGTATCCCAATCGGAGCAATTCCAGCACCATCCGCGAGCGATTCGTCTGGCCGTCGAGAATGCGCTCCCATCGTTCCTTGGCGATCGCCACCTGGCTGGGCGTTGGGTCGCGAACCGGCGGATCGAGGACCGGCCGCGAGCGTGCGTCGATGATGTCCAGCGATTGCTCCCGACTGACGTTGTATTTCTTACTGCGGAAGCGACGGCGATACTCGTCCGTCACTTTATGAAGCGCGATCCCCGCCAGGTGCTTGATGAGGGATTGCGGGTCGGCGAAGTCGTATTTATCCGCAGCCCCAAAGAACGACGCCCACACGTCCTGCAGGAAATCCAGCGAGTCGTACTGGGCTCGCATCCGTTGGTTGAGCCGACGTCGCACGACGATGTGAATGTAGCCGCCGTAGCGGTTGCACATGTCGCGAGCCGCCTGCGGACAGCCGGCGCGGACGCGCTCCATGAGGCGACGGAATTCGTCGTCGGCAGGGACGCGGGTATCGACGCCTTCCGGCATATCTGATCGCTCCGATGGCCCTTCGCTGTTCCTGGGAGCAAGCGGCGGCCGCACAATTTTGGCGGCGTCAGTTTCTTTATACGGCATGGGGGCGTTGCGATCGCGAGTGTGAATGCCGATGCTAAAAGGGTAAATCGAAGCAGGCAGGCGAGCAAGAGAATTCAGGGAAATTTGCCCGGTGACAATGGAAAAGATCTGCCGGCGGATTTGGCGCACGCAGCCTCGAAAGGACGCTCGCGCGCTAGAATGAACAAAGTGGCGAGTGGCTTCCGGGCGCCGAGGAGAATACAGCCGATGTTGGACGTAAACCTGCAGCGAGTGAAGGCCAACGTGCAGAAGGCCGACGCGGAGGACCTCCTGGACCGAGCAACCGTGTACAGGGAGGGGATGGAACCCGACGCCCTGGACCTGATCGAGGCGGAACTGCGGGCGCGCGGTCTGTCCGCCGCAGACATAGCAGCCCACCGAGAACGGCGGGCGCATGTCATTTACGATGCGAATGGTCTGCCGATGCGCTGCCGCCGCTGCCGCCGTCCGGCCGTGGCGCAGCGCTGGGGTTGGCATTTGTTGTGGGGCAAGCTGCCGCTGTTTCCGCGCCAGCTGGCGTATTGCGACGAACACATGCCGGCGGCGTGGCGAGCAGACGCCAGGGTTAAGTCTTCGCCTTGAGGACAGCTTCCACGTCGGCCTGGGTGATGCGGCTGGCCGGCTTGTCCAGCGCGGCGCTGAGCCAGCTCATGATGGTCGGGGTGTATGGCAACTTACCCTTCTGGAGCAAGTCCCTCAGGCGGGCGTGGCGGCGTTCGCGCTCGTCCATCTTGCGCATGCCATTGGTGCGGCGCGAAAGGTCCATGTCCACGCGGCGTTGTTCACGGCGAATCCGTCTGGCTCCCATCGGTCGGTCCCTTGCAAAGCAGGCGTCGATTCAGAGGCAAGAGAGTAATCTAGCGGCCGAAAGCCGCGAAGGCAATGGCGGCGGTCATCCGACCAACAGCGCCGCTAGTTCCTCCGGCTTCGCCTCATCCAGCAGCGACAGCCGATCGCCACCCTTGTAAAGCCCATACACCTCTGACGTGAAAGCGTAGGCCTGTTCGATCTCCTTGCCGCCGAGCTTCCTATCCTGCGGCGTTACGCCGCCTGCTACAATCAGCCGCCGCGGCGCAGCCAAGGCCGCCAACTGCGGCGCATCGCCGACGGTAAACAGTCGTGGCGCCATGAGGGCCATGCGCATTCCAGCGCCATAAGGCTCCTCGGTGACAAGCGTTGCTGGCGCGTCGACGGCGGCGACGCCAATGATGCGCTCGTCTGCCGCTGCAGCGGCGCACAGCGCGACCAGCCCGGCCGGGCCGATGCCCACCAAGGAGAAGCGTCCGGCGTGAAGCCGCGGCTCGGCCGCCGCCCAATCCAGCAAGCGATGGATGTCGAAGACCCACTGACCCAGCAGCGGTCGGCCGACCCAGACCGATCGCTCGGAACTGGTGTGGTCTGGCGTGCCGTGGACCACGTCGCCCTCCATCTTGGCCGTCCCCGTCGCCCGCAGGTCCGGCGCAAGAACGATGGCGTTCTTTTCGAGCAATGCCGCCGCCAGCGGGTGTTTCAGCGCCTCGGCCTTGCCGTCCAGATGCAGGAGAATGCAGACCGCACCCTTGTCCTTGGGCCCCGCGCCGCCGCGCACCCACGCCGACAAGGAAAGCCCCGGCTCCGATTCGAGCACCAGCGACAAGGTACGCACACCTTCGGCGTCCATTGGCTCGCCCATTTTGCCGTCCGGCTGCGCCAGCCGGGGGAACCCGCCAAACACCGCATCCCGCAGCCGGGCCCGCTGCAGCACCGCCGTCGCCTCCCACGCCTCTCGGTGGTCGCGCACATGGCCGTCATGCGCCGCCAGCAGGCGCTTCGCCTCCCGGCCGGCGTAGGTGCAGGGGAACACGAATGTCGCCGGTCGCTTGCCTTCCTCGAAGCACGCCAGATCTTCGACTTTCTCGACCTCGTGTTTCGGCTCCGGGATCGGTTTGCCGTCGCCTTCGCCCTTGAGCCAGCGCGTCATCCAGCCGTACATCGCCTCGCGCATCGCCTGATTGTAAGCGTGCGGCGACTCGAATGTCGGATGCACCACCTGGTCCAAGGCGTCGTAGAGTTTGAAGATCGCCCGCGCGCGTTCCAGGCTCTTGTCCGCCTCTGCGACGCTGAACTGGAACGAATCCATCGTGGCGTTGACGACCATCAGGGCACGTGGAGCGACCAGCCCCAGTACATCGCCTTCCTCGGTGACGCGGAGCGCTCCGGGCAATACCTCGCAGACGCAGCAGGCCGCTTGCAAATAGGCCTGGTAATTGCCGACGGAGCATACCGGCGCCACGGCCTTAAACCGTTCGTCGAGCGCGCCCGCATACATGGTCTGGTTGCCGCCCCCAGACGCTCCGCTGACGCCGAGCCGCTCGCCGTCCACCTCCGGCCGCGTCAGCAGATAATCAACCCCGCGGCGGTTGTCGTACACCTGCATTCCAGCAACGTCTGCCCGGCCGGCCACAGCGACGCTCCGAGCAGCGCTCCGTGATAGGCGCCTTTGCCCGGCGTCGGATGCCGTTCGCCGGCCCCAAAAGCGTCCAGCGCCAGCACGAAGAAACCGAGCTTCACCAGTCCCAGGCAGCGCGCCTGCACCACCGGATCGCGCCGCGCCCATGCCCAGTGGCCGTGGACGGCCAGAACGGCGGGGACCTTGCCTTTCGTTTTCTCGGGGACGAAGGTGTGGGCCGTCACCCAGACGTCGGGCCGCGATTGAAAGAGGAGCTTCTCGATCCGGTATCCATCTCGCTGGAGGACGCCGACGATCTTCGGTTCCAGGTCGCACGGCGTTTCCGGAAACGGCCCCATCGCGGCGAACATGGCCCCGCGCAGCGCCTCGCGCCGAATTTCCCAAGCGCGCAGGTCAGTCGGCGGTTGGTCGCCGGAACGCTGCTCGGCGCCTAGGGCGCGGATGAAATCCTCGTAGCGATTCATGACGATCCTCTATTTCTCCTGCGTTCCGTCCCCCATGCGCTTCTCTAGCGCCGCCTTGATCTCCGGGGGCAGGAATTTTTCCAGGCCGCCGCCGAACGCGGCGATCTGCCGCAGCAGCGTGCTGCTGAGATGCGAATACGCTTCCCCCGCCATCAAGAAAACCGTTTCGATCTCGGAATCGAGATTGCGGTTCATTAGCGACATTGTGAACTCGTTTTCCATGTCGCTGGTGGTCCGCAGCCCGCGCAGCATGACGCGGGCGCCGACCTGCCGCGCAAAGGCCACCGCTAGGCCGTCGAAAGGCTGCACGCTGACGTTGCCGAAGGGACCGATCACTTGCCGCACCAGGTCGACGCGGTCCTTCTGCGTGAAGAGCGGCGCCTTTTCCGGGTTTATGCCGACGCCGACGATGAGTCGATCGAAAACGCGGCTGCCGCGCTCGATCACGTCGAGATGGCCATAGTGGACGGGGTCGAACGTCCCGGGATAGACGGCGATGCGATGACTGAGCGCCTTGGGCATAGATCGACTCCGCTGAGAAAGCGTCCCCAGGTCGGATTGTACGGAAGGCGAGCGGCGCGGCGTCAGCCCGGCGGCAAGGAGCGGCGGGGCGGATTCCTCTTGCTCCGTTCCCGCTCCGCCTCCACAATCAAGACGCCGAATCGTTCCGGTTTGAGGGCTGCCGCCGTGTTCCTGAGCGAACCTGCCGAATCTCCCGCCGATATCCGCTTTTGGCTTTTCGGCACGCATGTCCGGATCAGTCCGTGGTTCTGGGTGCTCACGGTCGTCCTGGGCTGGGACATCGTCAGTGATTTCGATGAAATGCGAACCGGTCTGATTTATCTGATGGTTTGGGTGGTGTGTGTCTTCTTTTCGATCCTGCTGCACGAATTCGGCCATGTCTGGATGGGCCGGCTGTTCGGCAGCCACGGCCACATTGTGCTGCACAGCTTCGGCGGGCTGGCCATCGGCAGCAACTCGCTCAACCGGGGATGGCAACGGTTCCTTGTGTCGTTCGCCGGGCCGCTTATCCAGTTGCTGTTCCTTGCAGTTCTTATTGTCGTCGGCCTGGGGTTCGGCCTGTTGCAGCCGGTTCCCATGGGATGGTTTTTGCAGCCTCCAGACGCCAAGGCGCCTTTGGCCACGGCGCTGGGCTTCTTGCTGGAAATCAACCTGTTCTGGCCCATCCTGAACCTCTTTCCCATTTGGCCCTTGGACGGCGGCCAAATGTCTCGCGAGGTCTGCGCCGCCGTTTCGCCGCGCGATGGGGCCGTGTTTTCCCTGGTGATCTCCGCCGCTGTGGCCGGCCTGCTGGCTTTGCACTGTCTCTATCCCCGGCTGCTTGGTCGCGCGATACCGATTTTGCGCTATTTTGGCGGCGTCTATCTGGCCATTTTCTTCGGCTATCTCTGCGTACAGAGCATCATGGCCCTCTCCGCCCTGAACGCCGCCCGCCAACGGCGTTACGACTATGACGATGAAGATCGCTTCCCCTGGGAGCGGTGACCGGGCCGGGTCTTTTCCGGCGCCGAGCGCATGTGGTAAAAAGAAGCAGTGAAGTCGCCAGTTGGGGGCGACGGTGCAGAGGACGGTCATGGGCATCAACGACCGCGATTACGTCCGCAAGGAAGGCCCCAGCTTCCTGGGTTCCTTCATCGAACGCGGCAAGGTCGTCAAGTGGCTGGTCGGCATTAACGTCGTCGTTTTCATCATCCAACTGCTCACCACGACGGCCCGGTCGCAGCCCTTCACCGACGCCTTGCTGCTCAACGTCCGTCAGGTGTTCCACGGCCAGGTGTGGCGGCTCCTCACCTACGCCTTTCTGCACGACCCCACCGACATCTGGCACATCCTCTTCAACATGCTGCTGCTGTGGTTTTTCGGCAGCGACTTGGAGGACCTGTACGGCCCGCGCGAGTTCTTAGCTTTCTACCTCAGCGCGGCTTTCCTTGGCGGCGTCGTCTTCACGCTTGTGGACCCTCTCGGGTTAAACGGCCCTGTGTCGGGAGACCCCCTGCTCGCCCATCGAGCCCTTGGCGCTTCCGGGGCCGTGACGGCGGTGTTGGTGCTGTGCGCCTTCCATTTCCCGCGGCGCGTCATCTACGTGATGTTTCTGCTGCCGGTGCCGATCTGGTTGTTCGTAGTCTTCTGCGTGGCCATGGACCTGTACACACTGCTGCGGGGCGCGGACACCGGCATCGCCGTCTCCATTCACGTCGGCGGAGCGGCATTCGCGTTCCTCTATTACCGGCTGCACTGGCGAATCGACGGGACTCTGAAACAATTGTGGCCGAATGTGCAGCATTGGCGCAAGCGGGCGGTGCGGCCTCGGTTGCGCGTCTACCGAGAAGAGCCGCGGCGCAAGAGCGAAGCGATCACGGCCCTTCCAGCGGCCGTGGCCTCCAGCTCAGAGGAGGACCAAATCAAGGCCGAGATGGACGCGGTGCTGGAAAAGATCTCGCGCGTCGGCCGGGACAACTTGACGCCCCATGAGGAGGCGGTGCTGCAACGCGCCAGCGAAATCCTGCGCCGCCGCCGCAGCTGAACCCACAGCCGGAGGAAATTCGATGCCGCTATATGAATTCGTTTGCCGCGAGTGCAAGCATTCCTTCGAGGCGCTGGTCTTCGGCGCCGACGGCGAGACGACCTGTCCGCAATGCGAGAGCGCGAAAGTCGAGAAGCAGATGAGCGCGCCTGCCCGGACGCAGACTGAGGCCGCGTCGCTGCCGATGGGCTGCGACCCGAGCCTGCCGCCGTGCGGCCCATCTTGCCGGCGCTTCAGCGGATGATTTTCAGCTGGGGCAAGGCTCGTTGCAGCTCCCGCACGCCGGCGTCCGTCACGGCCGTGCGGCTCAGCTCCAGATAATGCAGATTGTGCAGTTCCGCCAGGTACTTCAATCCCTGGTCCGTGATTCGCGGTCCGCCCGCGGACAACTCATGCAATTCGTGCAGGTTTCGCAGTATTCCCAGCCCTTCATCGGTCACCCCCGTGCCGTTCACATCCAGCGCCTGCAAATGCGAGAGTTCCGCGATGGCGCGGGCGCCGGCGTCCGTAACGGTCGTGTCATGCAAATACAGTGTTCGCAGGGCGGGCAGCTTCTTCAAGGACGCCAACCCGGCGTCCGTAATCGGCGTTGAGCAAAGATTCAGCGTCTGCAGATCGCTCAGCACGACCAGCCGGGACAGATCGGCGTCGCTGAAGGCGGTGTTGTAGAGATTGATTTCCCGCAGCCGGTGCAAAACCGATAGGGCGTCGAGGATGTCATTGTTGATCTGCACGTTATGCAGATCTGCGGTCAGCACGGGATTGTCCGCATCGGCGGAATCGGGCGTCGCTTTGCCGTGGGCCTTCTTGATGACATCCACAGCCCAGGCCTGGGAGTTCATGGCCGCCGGCGTCGGCGTCGGCGTGAAACCAACCGCGGTCGCTGGCGTCGGTGTGAAACCCGTCGCCGCCGCTGGTTTTGGCAATGGTTCGCTGGTGCATCCGGCCAGCGGCAGCAGGCCGATGGCGAATGGCAAGAAACGAGGCCGCATGGCTCCGCCCTCCGTATGCCGTTCCGCCGCACGGCCGACGCCGGCGTGTACGGCCTGAACGGACGGCGCGACCATATCGCCGCCGGGCGGCTCAGGCAAGGCGGTCCTGGCCAGCGGCCAACGGCTCGCCAATAGATTGGTGTTGCCAATTCCGCGACGGCTCGGTATAGCCCTCCCCTTCCTGAACGGCTGGTACTTTGCGCGGGAGTTCAGGCGCGGTGCGCGTCGCGGGGGCGGCGCGCTCCGGCAAGGGGGGAGCGTATGCCGGTCAGTCCGTTGCTCAGCCAGGTGCTCGACGACGAGGCGCTGACGCGCGGGTTGGGGGATGCGGAAGCGCGCGTGCTCGTCGAATGGCTGGTCGATGCCGTGGAGCAGCTGGAATGCATTCACACCGCTCCAGCGGCGGAGGTTCACCGACTCTGCCGGCGCGCCCGCGCCTTGTCGCGTTTTGTATTATTCTGGTGCGTGCGGCGCGATCGCGGCGCCGCCACCCAGCTTGCCGCGGTGGAGCGCTTCGCCTGGCCGCTTCCCGACGACGCCGACGCCGACGCCTGTGAGCTGATGCAGCAAATCCTGACCTGGGAAGGCGAAAACGCCTGCCGATCCTGATTTTTTCTTAGATTCCTGTCACGTCGGGTGTACTGTTCTTGCGGTCCGCCCCGCGATCCTTTATCGTAAACAATCCGTGGCGTCCCGCGGCGCCCCTTGCCTTCCGACGCCTTCTTCCAAAATCCCAAGCGAGAACGACACGTGACCCCCGGACCCGACCCGCAATTCAATCTCCAGGTGGTCGAGCAGGAGCGCCGGCGGCTTGGGCAGCGGCTCGAAGAGGTTTCGCGCCTCTGCGAGGCCGACGTGCCGCCGGTGGTGTTCTACGGCGAAATGCTCAAGCGGCTGCTGGAATCGCTGGCCGCCCCGGCCGGTGCCGTCTGGACGCGCACGCCGCAGGGCAATCTTCAACTGCAATACCAAGTCAACCTGCAGCAAATCGGCCTGGACAAGTCCGACGAGGTGCGCCAGGCCCACGGCGAATTGCTGCGTTTGGCCGTCACCCAAGGCAAGCCGATGGACGTGCCGCCGCGAAGCGGCGTCGGCACGGCCGAGGAAGGCAAGAGCGCCGCCAGCAACACGACCGATTTCCTTTTGCTGATCGTCCCCATCCTGTTCAACGACCAGGTGACCGGGCTCATCGAGGTCTGGCAGCAACCCAACCGGCCAGCCGCCGCCGTGCCCGGCTTCAAGCAATACATGACGCTCATGGCCGAGCTGTCGGCGCGTTATCAGCGCGCCCAGATGCTCCGCCAGATGACGGGCCAGGAACAGCTGTGGACGCAGCTGGAAACCTTCGCCCGCCAGGTCCACGGCAGTCTCAAACCGCAAGAAGTCGCCTATGAGACGGCCAACAATGGCCGGCGCCTGATTGAATGCGACCGCCTCAGCGTCGCCGTCCGTTACGGCGGTCGGGTTGGCATCGAGGCCGTCAGCGGCGCCGACGTGGTGGAAAAGCGGTCGAACGCCGTGCGCCTCATGCGCAAGCTCAGCAGTCACGTCCTGAAATGGGGCGAAAAGCTGGTCTTCAGCGGCACGCGCGACGACACCTTGCCGCCGCGCGTCCTCCACGCTCTCGACGACTACCTGGCGGAAAGTCCCAGCAAGCTGCTGGTCGTGATGCCGCTCAAGGACGAACGCGAGAAAGAGAACAAGAGCCAGCGGCCGCCGCGGGCCGCTCTCGTTATGGAATGCTTCGAGCCGCCCGCAGAGCCGCAGCAGCACCTCGCCCGGCTCGACGTCGTCGCCAAGCATGCCACCAGTGCCCTGTACAACGCCGTGGAGCATCGCCGCATTCCGTTCCGCTGGCTGTGGATGCCCGTGGCCCGGTTGCAGGAAGGCGTCGGCGGCGCCACGGCAGCTATTGTCATGGCCTGCTGCGTGGCTCTGACGCTCGTCATCTCGATTCTGTGTCTCGTGCCGTACCCGCTCAAAGTGGAGTCCAACGGCAAGCTGCTGCCGCAAACGCGCTGCTTCGTTTATGCTCCACTGGGCGGCCGCGTCGAGCGCTTCCTGGTGAAACAGGGCGACACCTTCGGCGAAGACCAGAACCTCGTCGAAATGTACGACTTCCCCGATCTCGGACAGAAAGTGCTGGGCCTGGAGCAGGAAATCCTCAACCTGGAGCGACAAATCAGGACGAACGAAAACCAGGGCGGCGAGCGGAAGGATCAAAACGCGGCTGAACGCGCCAATTCGGAAAAGGACCTGCAAGGCTACCGGGCGCAACTGGATAGCAAGAAGGCCCAGTTGGAGGCGCTGCGCAAGAGCGCCAATGCCGACCGCGAGCCGAACCGGGAAGGCTATTTCTCCCTCAAGGCGCCAAAGTTCAGCAACGACGAGGCCGTCCGGCTCAGCCGCCGGGAGTGGACGGTCCTGAACAGCAATTTCAAGGAGGAGCTGACCAACAAGAGCGTCAAGCCGTCGGAGCAGATCCTGATGCTCGGCGCCCGGGACGGTCCGTGGGAGATCGAGCTGAAGATTCCGCAAAAGCACCTCGGCCACGTCCTAGAGGCGTTCCACGGCGACCACAAGAAAGAGCTGGACGTCGAGTTCCTCCTGCGCAGCGATCCGTCGCGCAAGTTCATGGGAAAGCTGAAGCTGGACAAGATCGGCAACGAGGCGCTGTCGAACAAGGAGGACAAGGACGAGGCCGAGCCGTCGGTATTGGCGTACGTCCGCATCAGCAACGACGGCGTGGAAGACCCCAAGGACAAGATCGATTCTGCATATCTCCTGCCGCCGGAGCTGCTCTTAAGCGGCACGGAGGTCCACGGCAAGATTTGCTGCGACGACCATCCGATGGGGTACTCGCTCTTCTACGGCGTCTTTGAGTTCCTGTACGAAAAAGTCGTGTTCTTCTTCTGAGAATCCCGGGCGAGCGGGCCG
>DATKHW010000609.1:0-2037 GCA_035546275.1 Gemmataceae bacterium | reverse complement strand
CGGGACCTGGCCCGGCGATTGGCCGCGTCCGGCCGGCGCATCGCCGCGGAACCGGCCCACGGCGAATGCACCCTCGGCGGCATGGCGGCCAGCGACGCCGGCGGTCCCCGCTCCTTCCGTCACGGCTCTCTGCGCGACCATGTCCGGGCGCTTCGCGTTATGCTGGACGACGGCACGGCCTGGACGGTCGGCCGCGTGCCGCGCTGGCCGCCCGCCGAGGGAGAGCATGGGCGATTGCAGGACGTGGTTTCGTCCGTGGTCACATTGCTGGAACAAAACGCCGACGCCATCCGGGAGCAGCGGCCGCGCACCCGCTTCAACCGCTGCGGCTACCTGCTGCACGACGTGCTGGACGCAGAACAGCTCGACCTGGCCCGGTTGCTCGTCGGCTCGGAAGGTACGCTGGGACTGTTCACGGAAATCGAGCTGCGCACGATCCCGCTGGCCGCCGGCCGTTCCGCGGTGCTGCTGGCGTTCGACAGCCTCGACGCCGCCCTGCGCGCCGCCCAGGCGGCGCTGCCCAGCGGCCCGGCGGCATGTGAATTGATGGATCGCCGCTTGCTGCGGCTGGCGCGCGGGGAGGCGACCGGGACGGCCCTGGTCCCAGCCGCGGCGGAAGCCCTGCTGCTGGTCGAATATGAAGCGGATCGGCCGTCCGAGGCCGGCGAAATGGCCCTCAGCCTGATCGCCCAAACTCGCAGAGACGAGCGGCCTTTGCTGGCGTTGTCGGCGACTGATTCGGAGCAAATTGATCGCTTTTGCCAGGTCCGCGAATCGGCGCTGTCCGGCCTGGCGGCCTTGCGTGGGGCGGAGCAGCCGGTCGCCGTCGTCGAGGATACGGCCGTTCCGCCGGAAACGCTGCCGGAGTATCTGCGGCGCGTGCAGGAGATACTGCAACGGCGCGAAACGTCGGCGGCGTACTTGATCCACGCCGCCGCGGGCCAGGTGGACATGCGGCCGTTTCTCGATCTGCGGCGGCGCGAGGAGGGGGCCAAGCTGTGGGCGCTGGCCGACGAAATCTACGACGTGGTGCTGCAGCTGGGCGGCACCATCAGCAGCGGCGTCGGCGTCGGCCTGGCGCGGTCGCCGTGGGTGAGCCGGCAATGCGGTCCTCTTTACGCCGCTTTCCGAGAGCTGAAAGCGCTTTTCGATCCGCGCCGCCTGTTCAATCCGGGAAAGATCGTCGGGCCCGCGCCTGGGTCGCTGATGTGGCCGCTGCGAAAACTGGGGAATAGGGAGGTAGGGAGTAGGGAGATAACGGAAGAGCGGCCGGCGGCGCCCGAGCCGGTCAACGGCGCCGCCGCAGCTCCTGCTCCCGACTCCCTACTCCCTGCTCCCTCTTTGCGATGGCGGCTCGACGAGATCGTCGGCGAGAGCGTCAGCTGCAACGGCTGCGGCCGGTGCCGAACGACGGAATCGAGCCTGCGCATGTGCCCGATATTCCGGGCGGCGCCGAGCGAAGCTGCCACGCCGCGGGCCAAGGCGAACCTCATGCGCCGCTTGCTG
Source organism: Gemmataceae bacterium (assembly GCA_035546275.1). Classification (GTDB taxonomy): domain Bacteria; phylum Planctomycetota; class Planctomycetia; order Gemmatales; family Gemmataceae; genus UBA4732. The sequence goes on along the minus strand of DATKHW010000609.1, from coordinate 531 downwards.
CAACCCGACGCCGATCCGTCCCGGCTCTCCTCGAATGAGTTCCGGGAAGTGGCCGACCTCTGCGTCAATTGCAAGATGTGCGCGGTCGAATGTCCGGCTCATGTCAACGTGCCGCGCCTCATGCTCGAAGCCAAGGCCGCCAACACCGCCCGCCACGGCCTCGACCGCTCCGACTGGGCCTTGGCTCGCACGGAGCTGCTCGCCCGCTTCGGCAGCGCGTTCGCACCGCTGGCCAACGCCTTCTTGTCCAGCGGCGCCGTCCGCTGGCTGCTGGAGAAGCTGTTCGGCGTGTCGAGCCGACGCCGTCTGCCGGCCTTCGCCCCGCATAGTTTCATTCGCCGCGCGCGCCGCCGCGGCTGGACGCGCCGGCCGCGCGCCGCCCGGCCGCGCGTCGCCTATTTCGTGGACGTTTTCGCCAACTATAACGATCCCACAATCGCGGAAGCCGTCACGGCGGTGCTGCACCACAATGGCGTCGAGGTCTTCGTGCCTCCTGGACAAATCGGATGCGGCATGGCGCCGCTCGCCTAC
>DATKHW010000608.1:0-5652 GCA_035546275.1 Gemmataceae bacterium | reverse complement strand
GCGGGAAATCCGCCCGTCCGGTTCGATGAGCGGGAGGTGGAGACGGAGCATGGCTTGCGGTTCTGAGCCACGAAGGGGAAACCCGGACACCCGGACATACCGCAGCCTACACCACCGCGCCACCTCTCGACTCTACTTTCTTCGATCTGCGGTCTTTGAAGCGGGTCGTCGAGGAACGCTGTTCCAGACGTGAACAGACGGCGACGGGCGGTTTCCTTGTTGAGCACGCCGGCCAGGATGCGCAGGTCCTCCTGATGCTTCGCCTTTTTGCTCAACAGCTTGCTGACGAAGATGTCGTATTCGTCCACCAGATAGACGCGCAGCCCGCCGTAATCGCCCAGCAGACGCCGGCGGTCGCGCCAGCCCGTTGGGAGGTAATGGGATTGAACGTGGCCGATCGCCAGACCGTATTCGTCGCGGATCTTGCGGAGCAAGGCCCGCTGCTTGCGGATTTCAGCCGGCGCTTCATCGACGAAGTTGATGTCCGCCGTGGGACGAGAGGTGAGGCCCTTGATAAGAGTGGGTATGGAACCGGCAATAGACGCTTCGACGCGGTTGGGAATGTTCCGGCCGAGCAAATCGAAAACCTGGCCGACGCGAACGGCGGCGTCATTAACCACAAGTCGCCTCCGAATGGCAGGAAATCCGGTCGGCCCCAGGTCTTCGGCCAAGATGGCGCCGATCGCCAGCCGGGCCGGACTGTCGGCAAGCCACCGGCCGAAACGCGTCTTGCCCCAGAACGAGCGCAGGGCACGGACGGCGTCGCGGATCAGGAGGCGGGTTCGGAAGTCGGCGTCCGGGGTCGTCCGCAGGTCTTGCTCGATGGCGGCGGCGAGGCGGTCGGCGTCGATGACCGGTTGGCCCCAGACCATCGCCCAGGGGTCGCGGGGTGGTGCGGCGCTGCGGCTCATACTGGATGTTCTACTCCGGTCGAGGCAGCTGATGCGACGCTTCTTCCTGTTGAAACGGTTCTCCCGCTCTGCGGCCGGCAATCGCCGCCTGCCCTGCAAGATGGGTTAAATAGCGATGGTTTCAGGGGATAGGGCGACATGCTTGCGCCGGCGCCGGGCCTTGCCCAACTTGACTGGTTTTTTACAGACGGCTATAATTTAACACGCGCTGCCGGGCGGAACCCGACATTCACTCACGAACCTCGCAACCGTCGCGCTGGGAACAGGCGCGGCCGCCGACTTTGGATGAGCGGCGGACCCGGACAGTTCAGGCAAGGGATTGCCGGCCATGGCCGACTCGCCTTCCGAGGCACGAAGGCGCATTCGCGGGAAGGAGTAGACGCACGGACTCCCCCGACTCCCAACCACGGGGGGCCATGCGACTCGGAACATCCTTTCCCTTCGGCCGGGTTTCCGCCGTTTGACGCTTGCCTGATTCCGCAGATTTGGGATTCACGCCATCGGAAAGGATGAAGCATGAAGCATGAAGGATGAATCTGGCGCACGGATTCATCCTTCATGCTTCATCCTTCATCCTTGCGATAGGCCGGCTCCTGCACCATGGGTGGCCCTTGGCGGACGACCGGGTCAAGCAGGTCAAAGAGGCCAATAACATCGAGGATGTTATCGGCGGCTACTTGTCCCTGCGGCCGGCCGGTCCGACTTTCAAGGGGCTATGTCCGTTCCACGACGACCATCATCCCTCCTTCGATGTGGACCCGCGGCGCCAGCGCTTCCGCTGCTGGTCCTGTGGTAAATACGGCGACGTGATCAGTTTTGTTCAAGAGTTCGAACACATCGGTTTCCGCGAGGCGCTGGAGCTGCTCGCGCGCCGGGCCGGCATCAACCTCGACCCGTCGGGCGCGGCCGCCAGTCAGGGACGCGCCCGGCTGCTGGACGTGATGCGCTGGGCTGCTCAGCAGTTCCACGAATGCTTGCTCGACGACCCGCAAGCGGAAGAAGCCCGCAAGTACGTCGGCGAGCGCGGCCTAACCGAGGAGACGGTGCGGAAGTATGGATTGGGCTACGCTCCGGCCTCGGGAAACTGGCTGACCCGGAAGGCGGAGGCGGCCAGGGTTTCGTCGGAATTGCTGGAAAGCGTCGGTTTGATTGCGAAGCGCGACCAGGGGCCAGGCTGTTACGACCGCTTCCGCGACCGCATTCAATTTCCGATCCGGAATGTGCAAGGCCAGCCGATCGGCTTCGGCGGGCGCATCTTGCCTGCCTCGCCGTTGGCCGCCCGGGCGGCCAAATACTACAACTCGTGCGAAACCTCCCTTTTCAGGAAAAGCGATAGCCTGTACGGTATCGACACAGCCCGGCATGTTGCGGAGTCGGCGGGATTTCTGGCCGTCGTGGAGGGATATACCGACGTCCTGATGGCGCACCAGATGGGCGTGCTGCCCGTCGTCGCCACCATGGGCACGGCCCTCAACGCCCGGCACGTCCGCCAGCTTCGCCGCTTCGCCCCGCGCGTGGTGCTGGTCTTCGATGCGGACGCCGGCGGCGACGTCGGCGTCGATCGGGCGCTGGCCATCTTCGTCGGCCAGGACGTGGACCTTGCCATCGCTACGTTGCCCGGCGGGATGGACCCGTGCGACCTGCTGCTCGCGCAGGGCGCCGACGCCTTCCGAGCGGTGCTGAACCAGGCGGTGGATGCGCTGGAGTTCAAGCTGAATCGGGTGCTGGCCGGGGATGGAAGCCACGGCGTGGAAGGCCGGCGACGGGCGGTTGAGTCGGTGCTGAGCGTAATTGCGCTCGCCCCGACCTTGCCTGGACAGGCCGGCGCGGTCAAGATGCAGTTACTGGTCAACCGGATTGCTCAACGACTAGCTCTCAAGGAGGAGACTGTATGGGCGCGTCTAAACGAATTGCGGCGGGAGCGCGGCGGCGCGACGGACCAACGGCCGGCCTGCGCCGCGGAGGCCGACGAAACCGAACGCAAGGCCCCGGCCCGGCCGGAGGAGAAACATCTCCTCGAAGCGCTGCTGGCCGAGCCGGACCTGGTGCTGGCGGCCAAGGCCGCCCTCCGTTCGGAGGAGATCGAGCACCCCGGATTGCGGGCGCTGCTGCTAGCGCTGTACGACCAGGTTGACGCCGGGGAACCGGCCGATCTGGATTCGGTGCGGGGCCGACTCGACAACCCGCGCCTGACGGAACACGCGCTGCGATTGCAAGAGGTCGGCCTGCGCATGACCGACCGGGCGGCCGCATTGCGGGACCTGCTCCGCACTTTCGAGGAGCGCCGCGCCCGGCCCGCCAAAGAGGAACTTCAAAACCGTCTCCAGGCGCCGTCCGGCCATGCCGAGGCCCTGGAACTGCTCCGGCAGCTGACCAACCGCAAAAACGGCATGGGCGACGGGTCCAACCCGCAGCCCATCTAATATACCCGGCGCATCCATTGAGGCATGCGTCGGGTTGTGAGGCGAGGAGGGATTGATGGAGAAAATCGACGACAGCCTGAAGGCCTTGCTCGAATCCGGCAAGGAAAAGGGCTACTTGACCTACGACCAGGTCAACGACCATCTCCCGGACGACGACGCCAACCCCGAGAAGATCGACCAGATCCTGATTCTCCTCGAAGAACAGGGCATCGAGCTGATCGAGGAGTCGGAAGCGGAGGAGCGCGAAGGCGGCGCCCCGGCGGCCCTGGACGAGGACGCCCGCGCCGAACTCGACCTCAGTTTCATGGACGAGGATGAAAGCCGTCGCATCGACGACCCGGTGCGGATGTACCTCACCCAGATGGGTTCGATCCCGCTGCTGAAGCGCGAGCAGGAGATCGCCCTGGCCAAGAAGATCGAGGTGACGCGCAAGCGTTTCCGCCGCAAGGTGCTGGAATGCGACGGCGCCCTGCAGCAGGTGGTCGAGGCGCTCAAGCGCGTCCACGCCGGCGATCTGCCCTTCGACCGCACCGTCAAGGTGTCGCTGACCGAGAACCTGGAAAAGGACAAGATCCTCCAGCGGATGCCGCACAACCTGAAGACGCTCGAACACCTCATGGAGCAGAATCAGGAGGACTTCGGCAAGGTCATCGACCCGCGCCTGCCGGAAGACGAACGCCGCAGGTTGCGCCGCCAGCTCCGCGTCCGCCGTCGCAAGGCCGTGACGCTGGTGGAAGAGCTGTCGATCCGTACCCAAAAAGTCCAGCCGCTCATGAAGAAGCTGGAACAGATTTCGGTGCGGATGGACGAGCTGGAAGCGCAGATCATGGCGCTGCGGGCCGAGGGCGGCTGCAAGGAAGACCTGGCCAACCTCGAAAAAGAGCTGCACGACTACATGATGCACACGCTGGAGGAGCCGGCCGGCCTTCGCAAGCGCGTCGAGATCGTGAAGAAGCGCTTCACGGAGTATGAACAGGCCAAACGGGACCTTTCCGGCGGCAACCTGCGTCTGGTGGTGTCGATCGCCAAGAAGTACCGCAACCGCGGCCTGAGCTTCCTCGACCTGATCCAGGAGGGCAACACCGGCCTGATGCGGGCGGTGGACAAGTACGAGTACCGCCGCGGCTACAAGTTCTCAACCTATGCGACATGGTGGATTCGCCAGGCGATCACGCGGGCCATCGCCGACCAGGCCCGGACGATCCGCATCCCGGTCCACATGATCGAGACGATGTCAAAGCTCCGCAACGTCTCCAAAAAGCTGCTGCAAGCGCTGGGCCGCGAGCCGACGATCGAGGAGACGGCCCGCGAGGCGCAGATCAGCGTCGAGGAGACGCGGCGCGTTTTGAAGATCAGCCGGCATCCGATTTCGCTGGACCGTCCGGTCGGCGAGAGCGAAGACAGCTACTTCGGCGACTTCATTGAGGACGACACGGCCGAGTCGCCGGTGCAGGCCGCGACGCAGGAGATGCTCAAGGACAAGATCGACCAGGTCCTCAAGACGCTGACCTACCGCGAGCGCGAGATCATCAAGCTGCGCTACGGCCTGGGCGACGGCTACACCTATACCTTGGAGGAGGTGGGCCGGATCTTCAAGGTGACGCGCGAGCGCGTCCGGCAGATCGAGGCCAAGGCGGTTCGCAAGCTGCAGCATCCCGTGCGGAGCAGGCAGCTGGAGGGATTTCTCGACGGCATGCGCCGTTGCTGACTTCACAGCCGCCGGCCGAAAGGCCGGCGGTTTTTTTGTTACTTGTCATTCGTCATTTGTCATTCGTAACTCGCGGCAACCGGGATTGTGTTCACGAATGACGAGTGACAAATGACGAATGACGAATGACGAGGAGGGAGACATGGCATCGACGGCCGAACTGATGCGGGAGATTCATCGCCTGCGGCGGTTCGCCCGCGATTTGCAGGAGCAGATCGAGCGCGCACCCTTGCAGCACAAGGCCCAAAAGGCGAAGGTCACGCGCCAGGAAGACGCAGCCCGGAATAACCAGGATGCGATCAAGAAGCTCAAGGTCGCGATCCATGAAAAGGAGGTGTCGCTCAAGACGACGCACGGCCAGGTCCGCAAGCACGAGCAACAGCTCAACGAGTCCGCGTCCAAGAAGGAATACGACGCCCTCAAAGCGGAGATCGCCGCGGACCGCGCGAAATGCGATACGTTGGAGGAAGAAATCCTGGCGGCGATGACCGAGACCGAGGAACGCACCGCGAAGGTCCCGGAACTTGACAAAGCGGTCCAAACGGTGAGGGAGGAATTCGCTTGCTGGGAGAAGGATTCCGGCTCGCGCTTGGCCGCCTGGCAGCAGCAG
>DATKHW010000607.1:0-4806 GCA_035546275.1 Gemmataceae bacterium | reverse complement strand
CGCCCACCGGCAAGCAACCGCACGAAGTCCCACGGGCGCTGGAAACCTCCGAGATTCCACGGGTCGTGGCGGATTACCGGCGAGCCGCCGAGCGAGCGAAGCAAGCCGGTTTCGACGGCGTGGAGCTCCACGCAGCCAACGGCTACCTGATCGACCAGTTCCTCCAATCGAAGACGAACCGCCGCACCGACGAGTACGGCGGGAGCGCCCGGAACCGTTACCGTTTCCTGAAGGAAGTGATCGAAGCCGTCACGTCCGTCTGGCCCGCCCAGCGGGTCGGCGTGCATCTCTCGCCCAACAGCCCGTTCAACGATATGGGGTCGCCGGATTACCGGGAGCAGTTCACCTTCGTCGCCGGCCAACTCGACCGATTCGGGCTGGCGTACCTGCACGTCGTAGACGGGCTGGCGTTCGGCTACCACAACCTCGGCGAGCCGATGACGCTGGCCGAGTTCCGCAAGGTGTTCCACGGCCCGCTCGTGGGCAACTGCGGCTACACCAGGGAGACGGCAGAAAAGGCGATTGCCGAGGGACACGCCGACCAGATCTCCTTCGGGCGACCCTTCATCAGCAACCCGGACCTCGTAGAGCGGTTCAGGAACGGCTGGCCGCTGGCGGAACCAGCGCCGATGTCCGACTGGTCCTCGCCCAGCGCCGGGAAGGGATACACGGACTTTCCGGCTTACGCACCGAGTTAGCTGCTTAATTCGAGATCCGCTGCATGTAACTCTCACGACCTGCAAGCGAGTGGCGGAAATGACGGCTCTTGGCCGCGTCGGCGAGCCCGACGATTGGCCCGACGATCGCCGCCCTTCTGTCAGAAGACAACCGCTGGGTCAACGAACAGCGCATCGAGGTTTCGGGGGGCATGGCCCCGCAGCCCAACGTGCCGCTAGCCCAACGCGCCGCCGCGATGTGCCGGTGTTCGCCGACTTCGCGCATGCCCCTTGACAAATACCCAGTACATGCATACGCATTCATTATGAGCGGCGGACGATCCAAGCCGGCCGTCGCCCCTTGCCTCTGCGACGCCCTGCGCCAGGCGAGCCGGGCAGTGAGCCGGCTCTACGACGAGGAGCTGCGCGAGGTCGGGCTGCGCACGACCCAGTATTCCTTGCTGGCGTGGCTGCGTACCGCCGGGGAGGCACGACAGAGAGACATAGAAGGGCTTACATCCCTGGACCAATCCACGCTCAGCCGCAACCTCCGGCCCCTCGTCGATGCGGGCTGGGTGGCCATCCGGCCCGGGGCGGACCGGCGCGAGAAGCTGATCCGCCTGACCGATGCGGGAGCGGCCAAGCTGCGGGAGGCTCGCCCCTCGTGGGAGCGGGCCCAAGAGCGGATGCGGTCGCGCCTGCCGACGGGGCAGTGGTCCGACCTGATGGGGCGTCTTCACGAGTTGATCCGGTTGGTCGAGACGGAGTAATTGTCTTTTTTGGCCCCAAAAGATGTATTTACATTTTTGGCGTCTGGCGCCGGCGGTGGTCGGGCGTGACCAGACCGTGAGTAAACTTTGTGGTGGCAGTTCGTATGTCCCTCGCACGACAAATTGTTCTTGCGGCCCGGCCACACGGGAAGCCGAGAGTCTCTGATTTTCGCCTCGAAGAGACCGCGATCCCGACGCCAGGTCCCGGACAGGTTCTGCTTCGCGTGCAATATCTCTCGCTCGACCCCTACATGCGGGGCCGGATGGATGACCGCAAGTCGTACCAGCCATCGGTCTCGCTCGGCGATGTCATGCCCGGCGAGTGCGTGGCCACGGTCGTCGCCTCGCACCACACCAGCTACGCAGAGGGCGACATCGTGCTGGCCCGCACGAGATGGCGCACACACGCGCTCTCGGACCGCCCCGACCTGCGCAAGCTCGACCCGGCCGTCGCCCCGGTCACGACCGGGCTCGGCGTCCTGGGGATGCCGGGCTTCACCGCCTACGGCGGCCTGCGCGCGATCGGCAAGCCCAAGGCCGGCGAAACTGTCGTCGTCGCGGCGGCGAGCGGGCCGGTGGGATCGCTGGTCGGCCAGCTCGCGAAGATCGCCGGGGCCAGGGCGGTCGGCATCGCGGGCGGCCCTGAGAAGTGCGCTTACGTCAAGGACGAACTCGGCTTCGACGCGGCAGTCGATCACAAGGGTATTGATTTCGCCGCAAAGCTGGCGGCGGCCTGCCCAGACGGCATCGACGTCTATTTCGAGAACGTCGGCGGGGCGGTCTGGCAAGCGGTGCTGCCGTTGCTCAACAACTTCGCACGCGTCCCGGTCTCCGGCCTCGTTGCCCAGTACAACGCCGCCGGTCTACGCGACGGCGCCGACCGGCTGCCCGCCACCATGCACCAAATCCTGACGAAGAGCCTGACGCTTCGCGGCTTCATCAACTACGAGTTCGCCCCCGAGCACTATCCCACCTTCCTGCGGGAGGTTGGCGCCGGCATCGCCGATGGCCGCATCCGGTATCGCGAGGACTTCGTCGATGGGCTGGAGAAGGCGCCGGAGGCCTTCATCGGCATGCTGGAGGGCCGCAACTTCGGCAAGCTCATCGTCCGCGTGGACGGAGGATCAAAGCCATGAGTCAGACGACGCAGCAGAGGAACGAAGCACTGGTGGCTCAGACAGAAGCGGCCGCCTTTCCTCGACTCACCAGTGCCGAGCTGGCGCTCGTCAGACCCCTGGCCAAGCCTTGCGACTACGCCGACAGCGATGTCATTTTTCGGGCCGGTCAACCGGACATCGATCTGTACGTTGTCGAATCCGGCCAGATGGAGATTCGCAACCCAACAGACCACCGATTGATCGCGGTATTCGAACCGGGCAACTTCTCCGGGGACATCGACATGCTGACCGGCCGGCCGGTGATCGCGACGGCCGTCGCGAGGGGGCCGACGCGGCTCTTGTGCGTCCCCAACGGCCAGCTCCGGTCGCTCATTAACCGTGTCCCGAGTCTCGGAGAGAAGCTGATCCTGGCCTTCACGCGCCGCCGGGAGGTGCTGGCCCAATTGGGCGGGCTAGGCCTGCGCGTGTTCGGCCCCGGGCGCTGCCGCGCCACCAGTACAGTACGCGAGTTCCTCTACAAGAACTTTGTCCCGTTCCATTGGTTCGACACGGAAACGGAAGCGGGCAAGCAAGCGCTCCGCGCACTGGCCTCGCCGCCGCAGGCGCCGGTCATTGACTGCGGCAACGGCCGAGTCCTCGGGAATCCCTCCTTACAGCGGCTAGCCATTGAGGCGGGCGTCTGGCGTCACTGCGCGACGCAAGATGTCGATTTCGCCATCGTCGGCGCCGGGCCGGCGGGACTCACCGCGGCCGTGTATGCCTCGTCCGAGGGGCTATCCACGCTGTTATTGGACCAGCTGGGACCGGGCGGGCAGGCCGGCGCCTCGTCGCGCATTGAGAACTTCATCGGTTTCCCCGCCGGGTTGAGCGGGGCGGATCTGGCGACGCGCGGCGTTTTGCAGATGCTCAAGTTTGGCGGCCGGATGATCGCTCCTGTCGCCGTCCAAAAGCTGTCCCCCGCCAGGTCGGCCGGCGACCGGCATGCGCTGCAACTGGACTGTGGGGCGGAGATTCGCTGTCGGGTCCTGCTGCTGGCCCTAGGGGTGCGTTGGCGGCGCCTAGAGGCCGACGGCGCGGACCGCTTTGCCGGCGCGGGGATCTACTACGCCTGCACGCGGGTGGAAGCGGACCTCTTCGACGCTCAGGAGGTCGCGGTGGTCGGCGGCGGCAACTCAGCCGGGCAGGCGGTGATGTTCCTGGCAGAGTGCTGTCCGTCGCGCACGGTGCATCTGCTGGTTCGGAGCACCCTGGGACCCGGCATGTCTGAATACCTGGTGGAGCGCATCCGGGCTGCCTCCAACGTGGTGGTTCACGAACAGACCGAGATCGAGGTCCTTCACGGGGGCGGCCAGCTGGAGGCCATTGGCCTGCGCAATGACCTCACCGGCGCGGCCACGCAACTGCCCTGTGCGGCTGTGTTTGTCTTCATCGGCGCCGACCCGGCGGCGGAGTGGCTGCCGGCCGAAATTGCTCGCGATGCCAAGGGCTTCGTGCTGACCGGCGCCGACGTCATCGCTTCCGGCCTGTGGCCGCGGTCGGATCGCGAGCCATGCCCGCTGGAAACGAGCGTACCGGCCGTCCTGGCGGCCGGGGATATGCGCGCGGGGTCCGTCAAACGCGTCGGCTTCGCAGTGGGCGACGGTTCCCTGGCGGTGACCTGCGCCCATCGACTGGTATCCATCACCCGGTGAAACCGGAGGCAAATCATGATAATTGGAACTCTCGGCGCCGGGGAACTCGCCCAGGCTTTTGCAGTCCACCTCCTCAAAGCAGGACATGAGGCGCTCCTCAGCAACAGTCGCGGGCCAAGCAGCCTGAACCAACTTGTTTCAAGGCTCGGCCAAGGCGCCAGGGCTGTCACGATGGACGAGGCGGCCAGAGCGCCCATTGTGGTCCTTGCCGTTCCGTGGCCCAAAATCGAGGCGGTGCTCGGCAAGTTGCCGGACTGGGAAGGCCGCATTCTCGTCGATGCCACCAACCACTTCCTCCTTCCTTCGATGGAGCTTGCTGATTTGAAAGGTCGAGTATCGAGTGAGATTGTTTCCAAACTCGCCCCTTCAGCCAAGGTCGTAAAGGCGCTCAACACCCTTTACGCCTCAAATCTCGCCGGCAATCCAAGAGTAGAAAAAGGTCGTCGCGTCATCTTTGTTTCAGGTGACGACGGGGGTGCCAAGGGCGAGGTTAGTGGCCTATTCAAAGGGCTTGGGTTTGCAGTTATCGATCTTGGGTCGCTACGCGAAGGCGGGCGCGCCCAGCAGGTCG
>DATKHW010000606.1:0-5000 GCA_035546275.1 Gemmataceae bacterium | reverse complement strand
TTTCTCCGTCGGGCCTGGTTTTTTCGAGCGCCTGGAGCAGCCGGAGCAGGTGCTTCGAATTCGAATGCGGCTGCAGGATCTCGCGGACCTTGATGTCGTGCACGATCAGGCCGACGGCATCGAGCTGGTGCAGCATCAGGTAGGCCAGGGAGGCGGCGATGTACTGGGCATATTCGAACTTGCTGGGACTCTTGGGAGAGCCACGGAAACCCATGCTGCCGCTGGCGTCCACCAGGAGATGGGCCTGGAGGTTGGTTTCCTCCTCGTATTCCTTGATGTAGTAGCGATCGGTCTTGCCGACGGCGCGCCAGTCGATGTGGCGAATCTCGTCGCCGGGGTAATACTGGCGATGCTCGGCGAACTCGACGCTGAAGCCCTTGTAGGGGCTTTTGTGGACGCCGGTGAGAAAGCCCTCGACGAGGTTGCGCGCCACGAGCGCGAGCCGGCCGTACTTGGACAGCGAAGTCGGATCGAATTGGACGGTGGATGCCATGCGTGTTCTCAAAATGATGAACGATGAATGATGAGCGATGAATGACCATTTTTGATTCATGATTCATCGTTCATCACTCATCATTGGCTTTCAGCGCCGCACCTTGGCCGCGGCTTCCTCCATCGGCAGGGGAATCGCTTGGATCAGCTTGCGGACCACGTCGTCGGTCGTTATGCCTTCGGCGTCCGCGTTGAATGTGGTCACGAGGCGGTGCCGCAGCACGGGGAAGGCGACGGCGCGGACGTCGTCGGTGGTGACGTGCAGCCGGCCGTGCAGGAGCGCGCGGGCCTTGCCGCCGAGGATGAGGTATTGGCAGGCGCGAGGACCGGCGCCCCACGCGATTAGCTCGGGAACCCACTTCGGCGCCGTGGGGTCCTTGGGCCTCGTCGCCCGCACCAGGTCGGCGGCGTACGCAAAGACGTGGTCGGCCGTCACAACCTGACGCACGACTTCCTGGAGTTTCAGAATCTGTTCGCCGCTCAGCATCGCGTCCAGCTTCGGCCGGTGGGTGCTGGTGGTGCGCTGCATGATCTCGATTTCTTCGGCGCGGCTGGGATAGCCGACGATGACGTTGAACATGAAGCGGTCGAGCTGGGCCTCCGGCAGGGGATACGTGCCTTCCTGCTCAATCGGATTCTGCGTGGCCAGGACGAAGAACGGCTCCGGCAAATGGTAGGCATGGCCGCCGGCCGTGACGTGATGCTCTTGCATGGCTTCGAGCAGCGCGGCCTGCGTCTTGGGCGGCGTGCGGTTGATCTCGTCGGCCAGCACCATGTTGGCGAAGATCGGCCCCGGGAGGAAGGTGAATTTGCGACGGCCCGTGTCCGGGTCGTCTTGCAGAATGTCGGTGCCGGTGATGTCGGCCGGCATCAGGTCGGGCGTGAACTGGACGCGCTTGAAGGTCAGGTGGAGAATCTTGGACACGGTGCTGACGAGCAGCGTCTTGGCTAGGCCCGGCACGCCGACGAGAAGGCAATGGCCGCGGCTGAACATGGCCATCAGCAGCTGCTCGATGACCTCGGTTTGGCCGACGATGACTTTGCCGATCTGCTCGGTCATTTGGCGGTAAGCGGCGTTCAGATCGCGCGCCAAATCGGCTTCGGCGCCGGGCGGCGCGGCGGCAGAGGTCGCGTTTTGGGTGACTCGCCCGCTGGCGGAGGCCGCGGCGTCGGAGGCGGGTTGCGTCATGGGTGTGGAAATCTCTTGAGGTCGGGCAGGTCGGTGGGCACGGGCGGGCGGGTTCTCTTGATTGTAACCAACCCTGCGCCTCATGCAACGGTCTGGCGGCAAACTTACCGACGTTCGACGTCTCCCCCTCCAAATTCATTCTATAGTTGCACGTCGGCGGAAAGTCCGTCCCGTCCGCGATCCATCGTTGCCTGGAGACCCTTCGATGAGAAAAACAGTGCAATGCGCTTGGGTTCTGCTTGCCGCGGTCGGGCTGGTTGGTTGCAACTCCTCGGCGGACGTCGCGCCTGACGCCCCTCCGCCGGATGCGCCGCCCCCGCCGCCTGCTCGACTTCAGGATCAAACCGACGTCAACCTCGCGGATTGGCTCAAGAAGCCGCGCCCGGAACTGGCTCAGCTCGTCGCGGAGTGGACCGAAACAGTACAAAAACAGCGGCTCCATGCGGCCGAAAACCCTGTCTCGCTCGACCTGCTCCCGGCGTTGCAGCCGTCGGCCACGATGCCCGTGTTCGGCCAGGCGACTTATTCGGCCGCAGTTGGCGTCAGCCTGCCGACCTATGTCAAGAGCGGCGCGCCCGATGGGGCCGTGGCGCTGCATCTGGCTCGTCTGGGCGACCGCGACGCCGCCCTTCTGCTCGCCGATAAGGCCGATAAGGACCTGTTTTATCGCATCGACGCCCGGCGGACCGACCGCAATTATCCAGTGGAATGGACGCAGCTGACGGCGCTGGCGTTCCAGTCGGCGGAGTGGAAATTGGCCGGCGGGCAGACGCAGGCCGCGACGGACCTCGTGCAGCTGCACAAGCAGCTGCAAACGCTGCTGGACGGCAAGGCCGCGGCCGGTCCCCTTGGCGCTGTTCTCTTGCCGCTGGGCCGTCGCGCCCTGATCGAAGCCGCCGTCGCCTGGAAGCAGCCGCAGCACAATCAGCCGGAATTGGCGCAGGACCTCGAAGCAGCCCTCAAGGACTGGGGCGAATCGCCGCCGCCGGCCCCGGCCCTGGCGCCGGGCGCCAGTGAGTTCGAAGCCGTTCGCCTATTCGGTCGACCGGCCGCTGGGCAAGCCGTCGTCGCCGACCAGCCGGAGGGCGCGGCCCGCGCCCTCGATTTGCTGGAACTGCCCGTGCCGGCTGACGGCGCCCAGGTCGTGGCTGCATTCTTTGACGCCGACCGACGGCTGACCGAAACGCTCGTCGTGTACCAGCCCAAGCTGGTCCAGACGTTTCCAGACGTGGCCAATTTGGCCGGCCGGCTGATCGACAGCGGCCTCCCCGGAAGCGAACCGGTCAAGGGCGTCGGCCTGACGCGCCGCACGTTCACCGGCGATGGGTTGACGTATGAGACAGTGCTTGTGATTCGCGGCGGCGCGGCCGGCGGTTTCGTGCGCGTCAGCGGCGCCAAGCCGCCAGGGGCGCTGCCGGATGCGGCCCGCGATTTCGGCGCCGTCCGCCTCGATTGCACATTCGAGCAAAACCGCGTTCTGTTCGCGCGAGACAAGACAGGCCCCGCGGTCGATCTCGATTGCCGGCAAAATCCGGGCGTCGTCCATACGCCCATCGCCGATCCCACGCCGGATTTCGCCCGGCTGGAACGGGAAGGCAACCGCAACTTAACCGCGTCGCTGACGCTGGAATGGCCGCCGGATGAGATCGGCACGGCCGTGCCGAATCTGGCTGCGCCGTTGTTGGCGGCTTATGGGAGTCCGCACATCGACGGGGTGCAGGACGCCAACGGCGATTACCTGGCCCTGGCGTGGGAGGACGCCCGCACGCAGCTGACGCTCCGACTGCCCTATGAAACCAACCCGATTGTGTTCCGTGCTGAGAACCGCCCCGGCGCCGAGTCGGCGGATGCTCGCCTCGCCAAAGCGGCGGCCGCCGACGTGGACGCTCGCCAGAAGCGGCTCGGCACGCCGAAGCAGCGGACCTGTCTGCCGCGCACGCTGGAGATCCCGGAAATCCATCTCGGCATGACCAAGAAGCAAGTGATAGAAAGCCTACCGCAAAAGGATTCGGTAGAGCTGCGGAACCTCAATAACGACCGGACCCTGATCTTCAAGGCGGACCCGCTGGCCGCGGCCACCTACGGCGTCCGCCAGATGTACCTGCGTTTCGGCGCCGACGACCGCTTGGCCGAAATCCGGGCCCGATACGACGAAGGACCGGCCAAGCCGGACGACCAGCACAAATCGCTGCTGCAGGTGCTGAAGGCGGCGGGCGGCGAGCCGCAAACGTTGCCGGCGCCGTGGGCCGCGCTGTGGCCGGAATTGGCGCCGCAGCAGCCGAAACCGGCTTTGTACCGCTGGTTCGACGACGCCACGGTGCTGACGCTTCAGCGCGACGGCGGCGGGGCTGAGGCCATTCTGCGCGACTGGCCGCCCGGAACGACGCTGGACCAGGTCGGCTGCGCACTTCGGCCGTTGCGCTTCTGTGAGGACGGGGCGGCCGGCCTGGCGCTGGGCATGACCCGTGCGGCGGTGATGCAGAAGTTCCCCAACGCCCGGCCGCTGCAGAATGAGGACGGTTTGGACATCTCGACGCCGGCCGATCCCAATTACCTTCGGCTGCTGGTTTGGTTCGACGCCGGCGCCGTAGTGCGCGTCGTGGCCCAGCACAAGACGGCGCCGACCAACGCCGCCGATATCGCAGCCAAGCTAAACGACGCCCAGTCGCACGACTTCGATCATCTGGGGGCGCGCCGGCGTGTGGACGGAGCCAACGGCGTGATCCTGCAAGCCTACGGCTTCCACGACGACCAGGTCCGCGTTCGCATCTTCGCTCAGCAAATGGACGACGGGCCGCACCTGTTCAGCGAATGGCGCTATTGGCAGACCGCCAAGTGACGCCGCCCCTTTCGCCTCCGACTTGCCGCTTCCGCGCCGGGCACGCTATGATGGCGTCGCCCGGCGCTTGCTTTGCCGGGCGTCGCCGTCCTGCCGAGTACCTTCGCACATGCACGAGCCTTCGCACGCCTTTTTGAAAAACCTTCTCGAAACCCCCAGCCCCTCCGGTTATGAGCGTCCGATCCAGGACGTGGTCCGCGCCTGGGCCGCCGACTTCGCCGACGAGGTCCGCACCGACCGCCACGGCAACGTCATCGCCGTGCGCCACGCCGCCCGCGACCGGCCCGCGGGGTCCGGCGAAGCCCCGCGCGTCATGCTGGCCGGGCACTGCGACCAGATCGCCCTGATGGTGCAGCATATCGACGACAACGGCTATCTCTACGTGCAGCCGATCGGCGGCTGGGACATGCAAATCTTGCTGGGGCAGAATCTCACCGTGTGGACGAATACCGGTCCCATTGCCGGCGTCGTTTCGCGCAA
>DATKHW010000605.1:0-2246 GCA_035546275.1 Gemmataceae bacterium | reverse complement strand
CCCCCCACCCCACAAGGCGCCATCGGAGCTTTTGATGCCTTTTCACAGCCACAAACTCCCCAACAGCTTGCAGATCGTCGGCGAGACCAGTCCGTCGGCCCGCTCGGCCGCGCTCGGCTTCTTCGTCCGCACCGGCGCCCGCGACGAGACGCCGGAAGTGTCCGGCGTGACGCATTTCCTCGAACACATGGTCTTCAAGGGCACGCCGCACCGGACCTATCTCGACGTCAACCGCGATTTCGACCGCATCGGCGCCGATTACAACGCCTTCACCAGCGAGGAAAACACCGTCTTTCACGCCGCCGTTCTGCCGGAATATCTGCCGGCGGCGATCGACATTCTCTCCGATATCCTCCGTCCCAGCCTCCGCGAAGAGGATTTCAGCACCGAGAAAAACGTCATCATCGAAGAGATCGGCATGTACGAGGACCAGCCGGGGTCCTGCGCCTACGAAAACGCCAAGCGGCTCTTCTTCGCCGACCATCGTCTGGGCAACAGCGTCCTCGGCAGCGTGCAGAGCATCACCGACCTGCGCCGCGACCAGATGTACGACTATTTCCAGCGCCGCTACGTCGCCCCCAATATCACCGTCGCCGCGGCCGGCCGGTTCGATTGGCTGGAGCTGGTGCGGCTGGTCGAGAAGCATTGCGGCGACTGGCTGCCCGGCCCCGTCGGCCGAGAATGTCTGCGCGAGACGGCTGGAACGGGCGGCTTCAAGGTCGTCGTCAAGGACAAGGTGACGCAGGAGCACGTCATCTTGATGGCGGGCGGTCCGCCGGCCGATTCGCCGCTGCGCCACGCCGCCGACCTGCTCGGCATGATCGTCGGCGACGACTCCGGCAGCCGGCTGTACTGGGCGCTGGTCGATCCCGGCCTGGCCGACTCCGCCGATTGCAGCTTCCACGAGTACGAAGGGACCGGCACGTTTTACACGTCGTTCAGCGGCGAGCCGGAGCGGACCGAGGAGAATTTGGCGATCGTCAAGGACGTGCTGCGCACGGTGCGGACCGACGGCGTGACCGATGAGGAATTGGAGCAGGCGCGGAACAAGATGCTGTCGCGCGTGGTGCGGGCCAGCGAACGGCCCAAGGGCCGCATGATCGCGCTGGGCATGCACTGGACCTACCAGGGCCAGTACCGCTCGGTGGACGACGAGCTGAAGGCGTATGAAGCGGTGACGACGAAAACGATCCGCGATGTGCTGGAACAGTATCCGATCGATCGCACGTCGGTGCTGGCGCTGGGGCCGCTGGAGGAATTGGGCGAATAGAACACGCAGCGCGGGAGCACGCAGCGCCAGCAAGCGCTTTGATCAGCACACTTGCTGGCGCTGCGTGCTCCCGGCGTCGTCGCTCAGAAACGCGGTCAGCAACCGCCGCAGCAGCGCTCCCGCCGTCGTGCCCCGCCGCCGGGCCGCGCGCTCCAGCGCCTCCGCCTGCCGGCCGTTCAGCAGCACGGAAACCTCGATCACTTCCTCGTCCCAAAGCCGCGTCGTTGCGCCCTCGTCGATTCGGACAAC
Organism: Gemmataceae bacterium; assembly: GCA_035546275.1. Classification (GTDB taxonomy): domain Bacteria; phylum Planctomycetota; class Planctomycetia; order Gemmatales; family Gemmataceae; genus UBA4732. Next base: position 727 of record DATKHW010000605.1, on the reverse strand, counting down.
GTCGGTAAGCCACTCACTCATGCGAAGATCCGCTCCGTACGGGCGTCGGCCGCCGCCGCATGTGCGCGTCCAGCAGCCGCTGCAAATGATCCGGGTCGATCGGCTTGAGGATGTGGTAGTTGCATCCCGCCTCCAGCGCCCGCCAGCGATGCTCCTCCTGGCCGTACCCCGAAATGCAAATCAAAAGGGCGTCGTCGAGGTGCAGAACGCCGCGGAGCCGCCGGGCCAGTTCCAGACCGTCCATGTCCGGCATGGCAAGGTCCAGCAGCACCACGTCGGGCCGGTGCAGGGCGGACAGGCGCAAGGCGGCCGCGCCGTCGAAAGCGACGTGGGCCTCGTAGCCCCAGCACTTCACCAGAATCGCAAGCGACGAGGCGGCGTCGGGATAGTCGTCCACGACCAGCACGCCGCCCGTCCGCAGGACCGTTCCATCCATAGGCGCCGCCTTTCACGGCGACTGCAAGGAAAACGGCGCCCGCTCTGGGACGGGCGTCCTGGGGATTGCGAAACCGCTGCATTCAAGAAACGAGGTCTGGCGTCAACCTGCGGGAAACATCCGACGGAGGAGGTGAAGGACAGGCCGTCCGGATCGGCCACAAACCTACCCCCGGTGCGAGAGGTCAGTTGCAAAAAATCCAACCCAATGGATCAAGGTACGGCAGCCGGCCGCGATTGTCAAGCCGGCGCCAGCGCGTCTTTCGCCCCTCTCCCCCGCTTCGGGGGAGAG
>DATKHW010000604.1:0-2076 GCA_035546275.1 Gemmataceae bacterium | reverse complement strand
TGATGGGGCGCCTCATCAGCCGGCTCACGCCGGCCGCTCGCCGCTACACTTCCAGCATCAGCCGTTCCGGATTCTCGACGCATTCTTTGACGCGCACCAGGAAGCTCACCGCCTCGCGGCCGTCGATCAGCCGGTGGTCGTAGGAGAACGCCAAATACATCATTGGCCGAATCACAATCTCGTCGTTGACGACCACCGGCCGTTTCTGGATCGCGTGCATCCCCAGAATGCCGCTCTGCGGCGGGTTCAGGATCGGCGTGGACAACAGCGATCCAAATACGCCGCCGTTGGTAATGGTGAACGTGCCGCCCTGCAAGTCGGCCACGGTGATCTTCCCGTCGCGGGCCTTGGCCGCCAGTTCGGCCACTCCCTTTTCGATCTCGGCGAAGCTGAGCCGGCCGGCGTCGCGCAATACCGGGACCATCAGCCCCTTTTCCGTGCTTACCGCCACGCCGATATCGTGAAAGTGGTGATAGACGATGTCGGGTCCGTCAATGCGGGCGTTGGCGGCGGGGAAGGCGCGGAGGCCCTCGACAGCCGCCTTGACGAAGAAGCTCATGAAACCGAGGCCGACGCCGTGCTTCTTCTGGAAGGATTCCTTGTATTTCGCCCGCAGCGCCTGGACGGCCGACATATCGGCTTCGTTAAAAGTCGTCAGGATCGCGGCGTTTTGCTGGGCCGCCAGCAGCCGCTCCGCGATGCGCTGACGGATCGTCGTCATGCGCTGCCGCGTCTCTCGGCCATTGGCCGGCGGCTTGCCTTCCATACCCTGCGGCGATGGCGGCGGCGGCGCGGGCGGCGCGGGAGCGCGTGCCGGCGGAGGAGGCGGCGGCGCTGCGCGCTCCGCCAAGAACGCTTGGACGTCTTCCTTGATGATTCGGCCGCCGCGGCCGCTTCCGGCCAGCTTGCGCGGGTCCACGCCCGCGTCGGCGGCCATTTGCCGCGCGGCCGGCGACAGCAGCGGCTCGACGGCGGCGGCGGCCGTCGTCACGGGAATGGCCTTATCTTCCACGGCGGCGGGTTTTGCCGCCTCTCTCGGCTGGGCGGGTGCGCCCGGCCCTTCCTCGACGCGGCCGACCACGGCGCCGATGGCGATTTTCTGCCCCTCCTTGACGCCGATTTTCAGCACCCCCGACGCCGGGGACGACACCTCCTGCGACGCCTTGTCCGTTTCCAGTTCCAAGACCGGATCGCCTTCGCGCACGGCGTCGCCGTCCGCCTTCAGCCAGCGCGACAGGACGCCCTCAGTGATCGCCTCTCCGACCGACGGGACTTTGATGTCAACGGCCATAATTCTCAAGGATGAGGGATGAGGGATGAGGGATGAACCAGAAGGACGCGGCGGTGAAGGGAGCGGCGTTTCAATCGTCCGTCATCCCTTATCCCTCATCCCTCATCCTTTATTTGCTGACCGCGTGTTCCTCGCGCCGGGGACCGTTCGCCGACGCCGGTTCGGCGACGCGCGTCCACGAAGGTCCAGCGGCACGAACCAGGTGCGGGGCCGCGCCGCGGATCGCCGCCTCGACCAGCTCTTCCTGCTCGCGCTTGTGGACCTCATGGGAGCCGGTCGCCGGGCTGGCGCTGGCGTCGCGGCCGACGTATTCTGCGGGAAATCCCATCGCCCGCAGCCGCGGTTCCATGAACCACCAGCCGCCCATGTTCTGGGACTCTTCCTGCACCCAGACATGCTCCTCCGCGTTGCGGTAGCGGTCCAGCGCCTGATGCAATTGGCCCTCCGGGAAGGGGTAAAATTGCTCGACGCGCACGATCGCCACGTCGTCGGTTTCGGTTTTGGTCCGCAGCTTGGCCAGCTCGTGAAAGACCTTGCCGCTGCACAGCAGCACCCGGCGAATTCGCTCCGGCGTCGCCGTGGCGTCGTCGATCACCTCGTAAAATCGGCCGTCCACCAGATCGCTGATTTGGGAGATTTTGACGCGCAGCATGCTTTTGGGCGTCATCACGATCAGCGGCTTGCGGAAGTTGCGCACCATCTGCCGTCGCAGCATGTGGAAGTGCTGGGCCGGCGTCGATGCCATCACCACCTGCATGTTGTCGTCGGCGCACAGCTGCAAGAAG
>DATKHW010000603.1:0-3927 GCA_035546275.1 Gemmataceae bacterium | reverse complement strand
AATTGGTCCAATGTTCGGAAGTCTCTTCGCCAGGCCATACAATAATAGCCAAATTCGGCATGTACTTGTCGCGTCAGCCAAAGCTGTCCGCAGGAGCCGCGCGATGGTCCTGAAACATCGGTCCCTCCAGGTGCTTGTCGTCCTGGCGTGCGTCGCAACGGCTTGCCTGCCGGCCGGCGTCGCCCGACCCGCCGCCGATCCTGATTCGGACTACGCCCAGTGGTCCAAGACCGTGAAGTACAACAAGAGCTGGATCGCCATTGACTGGAGCACATTGCAGGGACCGCTGACGGAAGGGGACAGGATCGACGTGAACGTCGATTATTACCTGGACCCCTCGGAGAACAACGGCGAGACGACGCTTAACCTGGAAGCGCTCGGTCCTCGCGTTCCCAAGAAGGACGCGCCGCAACCCGTCAGCTTCGAGAACACGCAGCATTTGTGGTACGGAGGCCAGTCCGCCAAAATCGCACCGGGACGAGGAAAACACACGTTTCCACTGACCATTCCGCGGTCGTCGCCTCAGAACAACTTGCTGCTGATCGCCGTCTTCAACGACAGTCGCGGCAAACGCTGGCCGTGGGACGTCCGGGCCGATGCGTACTACGTGCGCAAGGGCGGCTTTTTCGAGTTGGAGACCGACAAGCCGGGCAATCTCTTCACCTATGACGAACCGGTCCGCGTGACGGCCCGGTTAAAAAACGTCGAGAAAACGGGGCAGGAGAAGGTGCTCCGCTACAAGGTTTATGATTCCACCAAGGCGGAGGTCGCAAGCGGCGCCGTGCCGTTTACGGTCGAGAAGAACGACCAGGACGTGGCGATCTCACTGGACCTCAAGCGCCGCGGCACGTTCCTCTTTGAAGCCGCGGTGGACGGCTGGGAAACCCGCGAAACGACCTTCTGCCGCATCCCCGATTTGGCCGCCGTCACCGCAGGCAAGCCGACGCGGTTGGGTTTCACCCTGCACGCCGCGCCGCACCTGGGCCGGCGCACGGAAACGACTCTTGCCGTCGCCCGCCGTCTCGGGCTGACCAGCTGCCGCCTGTTCACGGAATGGAACTCGCTCGAACCCGGCCCGGACGTCTTTGCGCTGGAACCGTGGGACCGGTTCTTTGACGCTGCAAAGGCCAGAGACGTCTCGACGACCGTAACCATCTACGATCCTCCGGCCTGGGCCATGTCTCGCGGCCGGTACGTCGGCTACCAGATGTTCGAATGCGACCTGGACGCTTTCCAGAAGATGGTCGCCGCAGTCTCCAAACGCTACAAGGGGAAGTTCTGGGGCTGGGAGTGGCTGAACGAGATCACGCCGGGCGGGACGTCGGACTATGTTGCGGACTACGTCAAACTGTGCCGCGCTGGAGTCGAATCGGCGCGGCAAGTCGATCCCGGTCTGCACTCCGTTCTCGCCGGCGGACTCTGGCCGCGGAACTACCGGCTCGACGAGCTCAACGCCGGCGCGGGCAAATACGTGGACGTCCTTCCCATCCACTACGGCGACGGAGTCGGCGTGGAGGAGGCCCGCGCGGACCTCGATTCCTACGGCTTGGCGAAAGTCGGCGTTTGGGACAATGAGTCTTGCGCCTTCGACATCCAATGGGATTGCCCCGGGTTGGATATCGTGTCGGATACCGAGCGATGCAAGTGGGTAATGAATCGATGGACGGATGAGCTGGCCGCGGGCTGCGACAAGATCATCTACTTCGGCGGCGAAGGCGATGCCATCGGAAACGGGGATTACCTGTTGGCCGACTGCACGCCGCTGCCGAATGCCGCCACGCTCGCCGTCTTCGGCGCCAAGACGTTCGACGCCAAACCGCTGGGGGTTTTCTCCGCCGGCGAGGCGGGCCGATTCCATCTTTTCGAGCGCAACGGCAAGGCGCTCCTCGTCGCGGCGACCGACGCCAAGGGCGGCGAGGAAATTTCATTGGCTGTGGGGACGGCGTCGGTGCGAATCACGGATTATCAAGGCAATGAAACAGTCGTCCCGGCCGTGGACGGCGTCGCCCATCTGCCTCTGTCTCCCCTGGGCTGCTTCGTCGAAGAGGCCGATCGGGAAGTGCTCCTGAGCCGCCTTGTGCCGGCCGTCGCGGTCCCGGCCGGCGGCGGCAAATTCGACGCTCCCCTCCTCACCATGCTGCGCGGCAAGCCAGGGTCCATACCGGTTCGTCTGCAGAACCAGTACGAGCGGCCGCTCAGCGGCAAGCTCCACGTCAACCTGCCCGACGGCTGGAGCAAAAACCAGGACATGGAATTCAAGTTGGCGCCCGGCGAGCGAAAAACCGTGGCCGTGCCTCTCGCCGTGCCGGACGACGCGCCCTTGCAAACGTATCCCAAGCAGCTCGAAGCGACGTTCGATTGGCAAAAGCTGCCTGCCGTCACATTGCCCCTTGTTCTATCCGTCATTTCTCCGGAAAGCGTAGGCATTCTCCTCAAGAACGGCGATTTTGAACAAGCGGAGGACGACGGCAAGAAGCCCAAGTACTGGGACGGGATCAACGCCCAGCTGGCGTCGAGCGAGGGCCTGGGGCTGGGGCTGGGCAAGCACGTGCTGAAGTTCTCCAATTCCAAGGGGTATTCGTACTACGCCCAGTCCATCGACCTGCGCGGCGGCGCGACTTACCTGTACACGGCGTGGGTCTGGAATCAGGGCATGGAAGGCGGCTCGAACATCAATTACACGACGAAGGACGGCGCCAGCGAAACGCTCACCGACAACGCGGTCTTCAACATCGGCGACGGCGCGCCCTCCTGGCAGGTTTTCACCTGCCGGTTCCAGGCCCCGCCGAACATTGTCAAGGCGAGTTTCGTGCCGGTGGTTCGCGGCGCCGGCTCGGCCCTGTACGACAACGTGCGCGTCACCGTTTTCGACGGCAGCGACTTCGCCGCCGAGGCCCACAAAGTGGAAAAACCGCCTGCGATCGACGGCACGCTCAACGGCTGGAACCGGTCGTGTCCCATCCCGCTGATCGGCCGCAATCAGCTCCGCGTCATTGACAAGGTTTACGCCTGGACTCCGCAGAATCTCAGCGGCGTGGCCTACCTCAATTGGGACTCCAAGAATCTCTATGTCGCGGTGGAGGCGCTCGACGACGTGCATCATCCCGCCGGCGACGGCGAGACCGTGGTTACGGGCGACAGCGTCATCCTCGCCTTCGACCCAACCTACCGATCTGCGGACGCCGCCGCCAAATCCTTCGCCTATTACGTTTCGTCGCAGAAGCCGGCCGGCGGCAGCGGGGCATATACGCTGTATCGACCCAGCGACCGAAGCGGCGGCCGGGCCTCCGGACAGCTGGCTCGGGATTCCTCGGTTTACGACGTGGTCGTCAAGGCGAACCCCAAGGGGTGCGTCTACGCGCTGCGCATTCCGTGGAGCGAGCTGGGCGTGACGCCTGCTTTCGGAGGCAAGTTCGGCTTCTCGATTCAGCTCAACGACAATGACGGCCAGGGGCTTGCAGCCCACATGAACTGGGGCGGAGGCCTGTCGCCGACCTGGCGGCCGGCGGATTTTGGAATAATCACCCTGGTCGAGCAACCCTGAACTCGACACATGAAGTTTGGCGGCGGCTACCCGCTCCTGCTGCAGCGCGGTATAACGAGTCGCAGCATCGAGCCGGACTGGAAATCGGGAGCGCAAGTTTCCTGCTCCAAACCGTCTGGAAGGAGAGCCAGGCCTCGTTCACAACGGCGTCGCGGGTCCGGTGTTGCCTCGCCTGATCGCGTCCTTTCCAATCTCACTCGCTTGTGGTCCCTGCCCATTACCCCTATCCCCGGGAGTTGCCATGCGCCACATACGTCGCCTTTCATGGATCGGGTGGACCTGCCTGGCGGCGCTGGTCGGGTGCCAGCCCAAGCAAGGCGCCAATGCCGGATCCGAGACGCCGGGCATCCCTGTCAGCCATCCGGTCCAGCGCGAAGTACAAA
>DATKHW010000602.1:0-12986 GCA_035546275.1 Gemmataceae bacterium | reverse complement strand
TGATCCTGCCGCCGGACTACAAGGAGAAGCCCCCCGAGGGGTACATCGTCCTGCCATCCGACACCTACGGCGGCTACGCACTTTTTCGCTCCAACCTGGTCAGCCACGCCGACGCCGACGTCGCCAAGTCCGTGGCCTATGGCAAGCGGCTCAAGGTCTATCCGCTCTCGCAAGCCGCAAATCCGCAGGAGACGAAGTTCGCCGACGCGATGGGCGTCGTCTTCGATTCGACGATCCGCTACGACGCGAGCTTCTTCGAGTCGCTCGACCGCGTGGTGCAAGGCGAGCCGTGGCTGCCGCGCGACCGGGCGATGATCGACCAACTCAGGTCGATCGGCATTGAAAAGGGCAAGCCTTTCAATCCAGATGCCAAGACCAAAGAGATTCTGAACGCGGCCGCCTTGGAAGCGAAAGCACTGCTAGAGATGAAGTACGACCAGGGCTTGCCGCCGTTCTGGCCGGGGAGCCGCTGGGGCGCGCCGGCGTTCCCAGAGTTTATCGAAGCGACGCAGTCGGGCTACGCGAACCCCGACAAATATCCCGTGGACGTGCGCGGGCTGACCTACACATACGGCTTCATCGGCATCAAGCGCCTGGGCACGGCGCAGACCTATCTGATGGCGATCAAGGACAAGGACGGTCACGCCTTCGACGGCGGCAAGACGTATCGGCTCACCGTTGCCGCCAACGCACCGGTAAAGCAGTACTGGTCGGCGACAGCCTACGACCGCGCCACCCACGCGTTGATACGCGATTTATCCCGTGCGAGCCGTGCGTCAAACAGCACCGAGGTTCAGAAGAACGCCGACGGCTCGGTGGACATCTACTTCGGCCCCAAGGCGCCGGAGGGCAAGGAATCGAACTGGGTCCCCACGAGCGCCGACGGAAAGTTTGAAGTCCTCTTCCGCTTCTACGGGCCGGAGAAGCCGCTCTTCGACAAGACCTGGAAGCTGCCGGATATCGAGAAAACAGACTGAGCGCGTCACCCCGTCCCGATCAAGCCAACGACAGGAGACCTCGCCATGCGAACCCGAATCCCCCTGGCCGCCGCGGCGCTGGTTGCGGCGGGCGCGCTGACCGCGCGAGCGGCCGAGGACAAACCGCCCCCGACCCTTACCGAGCCGGAGGCGTATGAGATCGCCAGGGACGCCTACGTCTACGCCTACCCCCTCGTGCTGAACAACGTCACGGTCCGGCAACTGGCGAACTTCCCCGAACCGACCGGGATTCCCGGACAGGGGCCGTTCAACCGGTTCAGCCATTCCCCCGCGTTTCCCCCGGCCGACTTCAAAGCGGTCGTCCGGGCGAACGTCGATACGCTCTACTCGATCGCCTGGCTCGACCTCGGCCCGGAGCCGCTAGTCCTGTCCGTCCCGGCCGAGGATCGTTACTTCGTACTGCAGATGTCAAGCTCGTGGACGGACGTCTTCGACGCGCCGGGTTCGCGCACGACCGGCCGCAACACGGCCCGCGACTTCCTCGTCGTCGGCCCGCGCTGGCAGGGCGAGGCGCCGAAGGGGCTGGAGATCATCCGCAGCCCCACCCGCTTTGCAACCATCGGCGGACGCACCCAGACCAACGGCACGGCCGACTACGACAACGTCCACAAGATCCAGGCGGCCTACAAGCTCACGCCGCTCTCGGCCTGGGACAAGGGCGATTACGTCCCCCCCAAGGGCAAGGTCGATCCGGACATCGACATGAAGACGCCGCCGCCGGTGCAGGTCGAGAAGATGGACGCCGCGACCTTCTTCGCCCGCTTCGCCGAGCTGCTGAAGGACAGCCCGCCGCAGCCGTGCGATTACCCGATGATCCACCGCCTGGAACGAATTGGCTTCAAAGTCGGCCAGGGCTTCGACCTTAACGCCGCACCGTCCGACATCAAGAATGCGTTCGAGCGCGCCACGGCAGACGGGAAGACGCTGGTCGTGAGCCTGGGCAAGAAGGCTGCGGGCGAAGGCGGCAAAGGCTGGGTCTACAGCACCACCGGCGGCAGCTACGGTGTGAACTACCGCGAACGGGCTGCGATTGCCTATGCGGCCCTCGGCGAGAACCTGCCGCAGGACGCCGTCTACCCGTCCCTTTCCACGGACAGCGAGGGCCGACCGCTCGACGGCAAGGGCAAGTATCTCCTGCACTTCGAGAAGGGCAAGTTCCCGCCGGTCGATGCCTTTTGGTCGGTGACGGCTTACGACACAGACGGCTACTTCATCGCGAACGCGCTGAAGCGCCAGGCGCTCGGCGACCGCGACAAGCTCCAACTCAACGCCGACGGCTCCCTCGACCTCTGCATCCAGGCGGACTCGCCCGGTCCGGACAAGGAGGCGAACTGGCTGCCGGTGGCCAAGGCGCCGTTCACGCTGCTGCTGCGGCTTTACTCGCCCCGAAGCGAAGTTCTGGACCGGACCTGGGAGCCGCCGCCGGTGAGGCGGGCCGAGTAGAGGCGGCCCCGACGGGTCGCGCCAACACGACTATGCACATCCAAGGAGACGACATCATGCGAACACGAACGACCCTGGCCGCTGCAGCATTGCTCGCGGCCGGCGCCCTGCTCGGCTGGCTGGCCGCCTCGGGCGACCCTCCCGCCAACCTCTTCGCCCAGGACAAAGCCGCGGAGAAACCGGCGGCGGGCGGCTCGCCGGTGCTGCCGGCCCCGGAACCGCCGTTCGGCGGCGTTATCGGGCGCAAGGCTAGTGAATCCAAGCCGGACTTCCCCAAGGCCGTGACGGCGCCCAAGGGCGCGCCGAATGTTCTGCTGATCCTGACGGACGACACCGGCTTCGGGGCCGCCAGCACGTTCGGCGGCCCAATTCCAACGCCGGCCCTCGATCGCGTGGCCGCGGCGGGCCTGCGCTACAATACCTTCCACACCACGGCGCTCTGCTCGCCGACGCGAGCGGCACTGCTCACCGGCCGCAACCACCACAGCGTCGGCTTCGGCAACATCTCGGAGTTCGCCACCGGGTATCCGGGCTACGACTCGATCCTTCCGAAGGGCGCGGGCACGATCGCCAACATCCTCGTCGAGAACGGATACAACACGTCCTGGTTCGGCAAGAACCACCTGATCCCCGACTGGCTGGAAAGCCCGGACGGGCCGTTCGACCAGTGGCCGAGCGGCCTCGGCTTTGAGTACTTCTACGGGTTCCTCGGGGGCGACACCGATAACTGGCATCCGGCGCTCTTTGAGAACAACCGGGCGGTCCTTCCGCCGGTCGGGGACCCAAATTACATTCTGATCCACGACATGGGCGACCGCGCCATCAACTGGATCCGCACGCAGCACGCGATCGCGCCCCAGAAGCCTTTCTTCATGTACTTCGCGCCGGGCAACGGCCACGCCCCCCACCACGCCGCCAAGGACTGGATCGCCAAGTTCAAAGGGAAGTTCGACCTGGGCTGGGACAAACAGCGCGAGGTCACGCTGGCCAACCAGAAGAAGCTGGGCGTCGTGCCGGCCGACGCCGTGCTGACGCCGCGGCCGAAGGAGATCCCGGCGTGGGACTCGCTCAACGACGATGAGGAGAAGGTGTATGCCCGGATGATGGAGGTGTACGCCGCCGCGGTGGCGCAGAGCGACTACGAGATCGGCCGCATCCTCGACAGCCTGCAAGAATCCGGCCAGCTCGACGACACGATGGTCATCTACATCGAAGGCGACAACGGCGCCAGCGCCGAGGGCACGTTGCAGGGCCTGACGAACGAGCTGGGCGGCCAATTGGAACCCGAATCACTTGCGTTCAAGCTGTCGATAATGGATCAGCTGGGCAGCGACCGCACCTACAACCACTACCCAGTCGGCTGGGCCCACGCGATGGACACCCCGTTCCAGTGGACCAAGCAGGTCGCTTCGCACTTCGGCGGGACGCGCAACGGCATGGCGATCAGCTGGCCGAAGCGGATCAAGGCGCGGGGTGAACTCCGCTCCCAGTTCACCCATGTCATCGACATCGAGCCGACGATCCTGGAAGCCGTAGGCGTGCAGGCCCCGCAGACGCTCAACGGAGCGCAGCAGATGCCGCTGGAGGGCGTCAGCATGGCTTACACCTTCGACGACGCGAAGGCCCCGACGCGGCACGCCACGCAGTATTTCGAGATCGTGGGCAACCGCGGGCTCTACCACGACGGCTGGATGGCCAGCACCACGCCGTTGCGGTTGCCGTGGGAGGTAGTGGGGGCGGAGCCGGACCCGGATGACTTCCCCTGGGAACTCTACAACGTCGCCGGGGACTTCAGCCAGTCCAAGAACCTGGCGAAAGAGAATCCCAAGAAGCTTCAAGAGCTTCAGGCGCTCTTCCTGATCGAAGCGGCCAGGCACAACGTGCTGCCCATCGATTCGAGCTTTGCCGAACGGGCCAACCCCGCGCTGCGCCCCGGATTCAACACCGGAAGGACGGAATTCACCTACTATCCGGGCATGATCCGCATCCCCGAGGCGAACGCGCCGGACATCAAGAACAAGTCGTTCCACATCGCCGCCGAAGTGGAACTTCCCGCTGGCGCCGCCGACGGCGTCCTCGTGACGCAGGGCGGACGGTTCGGCGGGTGGGGTTTGCTCGTTCTCGACGGCAAGCCCATGTTCGCCTACGCCTACTCGAACCAGGACGGCGAGCGGTACCCCGACCAGAAGAAGTCGAAAACGCGCATCGCCAGCGGGGACAAGCTGACGCCGGGAAAGCACACCATTGCTTTCGACTTCAAGTACGACGGCGGCGGCATCGGCAAGGGCGGCCAGGGAACGCTCACGGTTGATGGCAAAAAGGCGGCCGAGGGCCGCCTCGATAAGACGCTGCCTTTCCGGTTCTCGCTCGACGAAAGCTTCGACGTGGGCGAGGACACCGGAACCCCGGTCATCGACGAGTACGACGCGAAGATGCCGTTCCCGTTCACCGGCACGCTCCGGAAAGTCGAGTTCCAGCTCGATTCCGACAAACTGACTCCCAAGGAGCGGGGCGAGCTGGAACGGCTCGGAAAAGAGTGGGCCCTGGCGGCTCAGTGACTGTCCCAAATGCGGGGCGGCCGCTGCGTTGGAGTCCCGGCTTTAGCCGGTCTTCTCGCCGCAAACCGGCTAGAGCCGGGACTCCAACCCAAGGCCGAACCCTTCTTCAATGATGAACGGCCGTCGGCCGGGGAGACAACAATGGACGGATACGACGTTTTTGCCCTGTTCGTGATGACCATCCTCGTGGCGGCGGCCGTGGCGGCGTTCGTGCTGCTTGGCAAGCTGCCCGGCGACATCGCCCGCAAGCGCGGACACCCGCAGGCCGCCGCCGTCACGGCGTGCGGCTGGCTGGGCGTCCTGACGCTCGGCATCCTCTGGCCCCTCGCGCTCATCTGGGCCTATTGGCAGCCGCGCGGCGCTGCCCTGTCGTCATCGGACGCCGGATGGCGCGACCAGGTCGCTCCGCTCCAGGCCCGTGTAGAGGTGCTGGAAAGAAAACTGGACGCTCAGTCGATTCACGAAGGAGCCGAACGATGATGGTCTTTCTGATGGCGGTGTACGTCGGCGTGCTGGCCCTGCTCGTCCGGCTCAAGGTGCTGAAGAACTCGAAGTGGGTCTGGCTCTCCATCATTCCCTTCAACCTGCTGCTGCTCGTGGCGCTGTTCATCCCGATGGGCTTCGCGGCGCCGGAGGGCAACGTCGTCGTGTGGCAGCCGGTTACGCTGATGACCAGCCGCGTCGCCGGCCGCGTCGTCGCCGTATACGTCAGGGGCAACGAGCCGGTGAAGAGGGGCGATAAGCTGATCCAGATCGACCCGGAGGCATATCAGCTGGAGGTGAATCGGCTGGATGCGGCCCTGGCCGAGGCCGAGCAGAACGTCCCCATTCTGCAGGCGACCTACGACGCGGCGAAGGAAAGCACCGGCAAGGCGCAGGCACAGCTGAACCTGGCGTAGGACAAGGCCGCACGCGACCTGGCTTCCGGGAGTGCGGTGAGCAAGGAGGAACTCGACACGGACTTGCGCAACCGCGAGGTGGCCCGCAGCGCGCTCGCGGAAGCCCAGGCCACGGAACGGAAGGCCAAATTGGCCTACGAAGCCAAGGCGCCCAACGGCGAGAACGTAACGGTCGCCCAGCTCAAGGCCGAGTCGGCCAAGGCGAAGTACGACCTGGACCAGTGCACGATCGTCGCCCCCGCCGACGGCCGCGTCGTCAATCTTCAGCTCCAGGAGGGATCGTACATGTCGGTGGCCACGCCCATGCTCGACTTCGTGCCCGACAGCGACAAGTACGTCGTCGCCAGCGTGCAGGAGAACTACCTGCGCTTCGTCAAGCCGGGAGACCCCGCGGAGGTGGTGCTGTCCTATTACCCCGGCCGCACTCTGAAGGGGCGCGTGGACAAGGTGCTGAAGCTTACCGGCGAGGGCCAGGTTTCCTCAGCGGGGACGAGTCTGCCGGACGTGGCCAAGGTGATTCAGACCGGCGGCCGCTTCGCCGTGGTCGTTCGACTGGACGACTCGAACGGTCCATTGGACTTGCCGGTCGGTGCAGGCGGCTCGGCGGCCGTCTACACCGACCAGATGACCGTCACCCACGTGATCCGCCGCGTTATGCTGCGCATGGAAACGTGGATGCACTACATCATCTGACGCGGGCTTTGCGCATCGACGATCCGGGTCAGTGCGCGGCGCATGGCTCTTCGAGCAGGCCCATCAGCTTGGCGTCGGCCACCCGATAGGCGATCTCCGCTTTCATGTACTCCAGCTCGGCCTTCGACGTATCCGCCTTGGCCTGAAGGGCCGCGGCGCCTGCCGCGCCTTTCTCGACCGCCTTGCGCGCCTCCACCATCTCGCCGGCCAGCTGGTACGCCTGACGGGCCTGGTCGAACTCGCTGTACGCCTTCCGCGCCGCCAGCTGCACCTTGTCGATCGTCACCTGCAGATTCTGCTGCGCCAGCGCCATCGTGGCCTGCCGCTGCCGCGTCACGTCGCGCTTCTTGCCCCACTCCCAGAACGTGTACGATCCGGTGATGCCGATATATCCCACGTCGGGCTGGATGTAGCTGGCCCCCGTCTGGTTGGCGAAGCCGCCGATGACGTTCACGTCCGGCAAATAGGCCATTTTGGCGATCTTCATCGCCGCTTGCGCCTTGGCCAGTCCCTGCTGCGCATCCCGCACCTCGGGGTCGTGCGCCATGGCGAGCTGGGCCGCATCCTCCGCGCAGTGCACCGGCGGGTCGGGCGGAAGCGGATCCTCCAACTCCAACACAGTGCAGGCCGGCAGGTCGAGCAAGCTGTCCAGCTGGTCGTTCAGCTCCTGCACCTCGCCGTTCACCTCGGCCAGCCCCTGCTTGATTTCAACGAGAGCGACGCGCAGCTCCGGCGCCGGCTTGGCGGCGAGCAGCTGTTCGAGCAGCTTCGCCTGAAGCTCCAGCGCAGCCTGGATGCGCCGGGCGCCGAGCAATCCCTGATAGGCTTGCGTGACTCCGGAAAGCAAGTCGCGCGTTCCCTTGTCAAGCTGGGCCTGGGCCGACGCCTCGTCGGCGCGGGCGAGCTGGACGGCGGCGTTGACGGCGATCAGCTTGGTGATCGGCTGAGCCACGAACACGGTCGCCAGCGACGTGTCCTGATTGAGGACGGTTGCGTCCACGAAGGCGGCGCCGGGCGGCAGGAGGCCGAGCTTCCCTCGCTGAATCGTGACGACGCTGCCGAGATCGTGGTCAAAATGGAAATAAGTCTCGACCCCCATGATTTTGGGGAGATAGTCCTTCCGCGCGGCGTCGGCCGCGTGCTGCTTCTCGATGACGTTGAGGCGGGCCAACGTCAGCGACTTGTTCCCCGCAAGCGCGAGTTGGCGGGCCTCTTCCAGCGTCAAACGGCGGACCGTCGGCGCTGGCGCCGGGGGTGCTGCGTTTTGTCCTGATACAGGGGTGGGAGCATGCGCTGCAAGGAAGCCCGCGAGGGCAATCGCGGCAATCAGCAGGAATCGTCGGCGGATCGTCGGCCTCATGAGTCCGTCCTCACTCAACGGGGATTCGTTCCCTGGCGACTGCAGGGAGCGGGGGCGCTCCGATATCCGCTGTATCGACGTATGGGAGAATGAGGATGATGCGGCCTGTTGGGATTCTTACGGACCGCTGGCAAGACGCCCGCGATGGCGCCGGATGCGTGGAATGGCCAAAAGGGGCGGCCAAGCGTCAACGACCGGCCGGCAGCGTCAGCACAGGGACGGACGCGGCCCGCCGGCGGCCGAAATCCAGCCGGCTGAATTGCAGCAGCAGCTCGAACGTCTGCTTGCTCTCTCCGTCGCGGTCGTCGATGTAGTACCAATGGTCGCGGTAATGCACTGCCACGTATGCAGTCGGCGGCGGCTGGCATCCTTTGCAGACATGCACTGCGAACAGCCCCGCCGTCGTGGCCGCGGCGTCGAACGGCTGCCCGTCGGCGTCCAACCGGGGCCGGGCCACGCCGCACTGGAAATGCTCCGGCGGCACGTCCACGCCGTTCGCCAGGAAGGCGACGACCTCGGCCAACGATCGCGGCGCGGTTCGCAATTCGTCGGACGACGGCCGGGGCCGCAGCAGCGGGTCGGGGACGCCGCCCAGGCCCGTAGTCAGCTCGTAATGCGATCGACCCTTTTGGAGGTTCAAAATCTCCTCGAACTCCTGCAGCTCCGGCGCGTTCTCGGCGCCGCCGCTGACGTCGAGCACGAGCCGCCGCTCCTTGCGATAGACGGAATAGGTCTTGCCGTCGGCGCCGGGCCGCACCTCCAACCCGCTTTTGGCGGCGTCCACGGCGCCCGCGACGGCGACGGCCGACGCCGGCAGCGGACCGCCTGCCTCGACGGACCGCTCTGCCATGCGGACGGAAATCAGGTCGTGTTCCAGTGCGGACTGAAGCAGCTGTACGGCCCGCTGGAAGCGGGCGCCGTCCGGCTCGGCCGGCACGCCGTTGAGGCGCTCGGCCCACAGGCGCAGGATGGTCGACAGCGATCCGGTCGATTGGGAGAGGAAAAGGATCGTATCGGCGCTTGCCGGAGTGAGGTACGCCCGGATCGCCTCGTCGTCAATGTCGGGGGTGTAGGTGATGGTCGGTCGGTTGGCGCCCGCTAGGCTGGCGTCGGGCAGGATCGAGGTGAACGTCTTGAAGATGACGTTGCTGTTGCTCGGGTTGGGGGCGATGAAGAACGGTCGGGCTTCGGCTTGGCCCGAAAGCTCGTACTGCGCCGCGATGGCCGAAACGTCCAGCTCCGTGGGAGTCTCGTCGTAGCGCTGGTGGACGATGTTCAGCAGGAGCTGCTCCTCGTAGACGCGGCGCACCGTCTCATTGTAGCGCCCGTGCGTCCCTTCCAGCGCCCGAGGGCCGAAGGAACAGCCGCAGAGGGGGAGCGCCAGCACGAGGCCGCCGAGGAGGATCGCACGCCCCATGCCCCTTCTCCTGGGCCGCACGCCGCTGCTCCGACGAAGCCGCCCGATGGGCCGATTCCCACCGGGCGGCAAGTCGCTTGGCGCTCGCGTTCGTTAGAAGCGATAATTGAGCTGTCCAATCAATTCAAAGTCGAACGACTTGGGGCCCGTCACCGGAACGCACAGGCCGGCGCCGAACACGGCCCCGCCGGCGAACTCGAAGGTCGAGCCGAGGGTGACGTCGACCGTGGTGGGCACCTTGATGTCGTCGAACAGGCCGAAATCGTTCACGAAGAAGTCGGGCTGCCGGAGCGCGTCGGCGAAGTGAACCTCCAGCGTCGGCGCCACGCCAGTCAGGAAACTGGCTTGCTCGTGATTGCGATAGACGTAATAGCCGGCGCCGAGGTCGGCGAAGAATACGGTGGATTCGGCGCTGGCTATCGGCAGCGTTATGGAGGTGAAGCCCTGGAGGAACATGTCGCCGTCCTGGAGGATGAAGCCGCCGTATGGCTGGATGTAGGCCAGCGTCGATTGGCCGGGGTTGATGAGCTTCGAGGTCGCCGTCGGGAAGCTCAGCGTGGCGCCGGTGGACAGCAGGCTGCCGGTCTGGCGATCCTGCCACACCACGGCCTTGAGGATGGCGGTGAGGTTGCCAAGCTCAGTGTCATTGATCCCCGGACCGCCCGGGCCAGGGACCAGGGCGCCGGTCGCCGGGTCCGGCGTCAGCACCACATCCTTGCCCTCGGCTTCCAGCGTGTAAAACGGCAGGCGGACGCCCAGCGACACGTTCTGGTCGAAGAACGTCTTCTCGAAGCCAAAGGTGTAGCGGTAAAGCTCGATGTTGTGAATGGACAGCCTGGGGTCGGACCATCGGCTCTCATTGAGGTCGTTATAGAAGTTGAACTTAATGAACACCCGGTCCACCGGCCGCGGGCTTTCGCCCTCGGCGATCTTCACGTCGGAAAACTGATTGGCCACGATGCCGACGAAGTCGCCCAGCATGAACGGCGTAAAGAACTCGGGCTGCTGGTCGGCGCAGGTTGGGCAGGCTGCACAGGACGAGCAGGACGGCGCGGTGAAGGCGCTCTGATAAGAGGGCGTGGCGGCACTTTGCGGTTGTTGTCCAGCGTATGGGACCGGAGCCGGAGAGGCCGGCGGCGCGGACGAAGCCGTCGGCGGGGCCGGACTCGCCGGCACAGTGGTCTGGGCCAGGGCGGCCGGACCAAAGACGGCAGCCGCGAGGGCCGCTGCACCAAGGGAAACCCATCGCTGCTTCATGACCCGTCTCCATTTCGTCAGAGTGGGGGACGGCGGCGATCTGCGGGCGACTTCGGCGCCCGGCCACTGGTTCCCTGCCGCCTGCCGACGCCGCCGCAAATAGCGATTCTCCCGACCCATTGTTTAAGTTTCGGCGCGCGGGGGACGGATTCTCTGCAGTTTTTCGGCCAGCATCCCGCCGATCGCCGCCGCAGCCGAAAGCCAGGGAATTGAGGTTGGTTTGGTTGGTCAGGTCGGTTGGTCTTGGGCGCCTGCGCCGCTAGAATGAAGGTCGGCCGCTGCGCCGGCGGCGCCGGACAAGCCTTGCTTTGCGAACGGCCGACCCGCGGAACGGGTCGGCTTCTTGCTAAAGCGGGAGCGGCTTGAGATAGGAGCAAAAGGCCAGCAACGGGGAAGGCGTAGCTCAGTCGGTAGAGCAACGGACTTTTAATCCGTAGGTCCTGGGTTCGAGTCCCAGCGCCTTCACTTGCTTCTCGTCGCCCGGCGTCGTCGCCTGTGCATCATCCCAAAATGCGGTCCCAGCGCGCCTTGTGGTAGGCGACTTTCTGAGCGGCCGTCATCTTCGTGAAATCGACGGACTCTTTTGGCCCATTCGTCGGAGCGTTTTCCGCTTTGCCATTGCAGGCGCCGTTGCAGCCGCAACCGCAATCGGCCTTCGCCGGCGCCTTCGTCGCCGCCGGCGGCATGCTCATCTCCTTGCCGTCGCCGCCGTAGCTCATCACGCCGGTCTGCAATTGCATGTCGGCGTCAAGCGAACGCTGCGGACGGACGCCGAGCTTCTGCAACACGCCGTGATAGGCTCGCACCGCCTCCTCCGCCGTGATTTCGCCGTCGGCGATCAGCCGCAAGAAGCGGATGAACGCGAACTGGTTTTCGGCGTTGTTGATCTTGCGGCCGAATAGCGCCACGCGGGCGCCGTACTTCCTCGCCTCGCTCAGCAGCTTAAAGGCGTCGTAGGTCGTGCCGGCCGAGCCGCCGAGGATGCCGACGACCAGGTGCGGGTCGTAATGCACCAATTCCTCCATCGCCCGCGGGCCGTGGTAAACCATTTTCAAGAAGAGCGGCCGGCCGGCCCGCGTCACGCCGCCCAGCGTGCGCACGATCACGTCGTTGATGTACGCCGGCAGCTGGCTCGCCTCCACCGCCTCGGGACGATTCGGGTCGAAAATCTCCAAGAAGTGGCGGAATCCCTTCCGCTCGGCCTCCAGGCGGAACTGCTTGTACTCCTCCAGGGCGGCCCGGTCGAGCGTCGCGTCGTTGTTGAAGGTGATGCTGTAGAGGCCCAGGTCGGCGCCGAGGCGGCGCTCCTCCGGCCGGCACTCGGCGCGGCCGCACTGGATGTGGTCGAGCGTGGCGGTGCGGAACGGCAACGACGGCTGGCCGACGTAACGGCCGCCGCGGACGACGTGAATGTCCGTGGTGTCGTTGGCGCGGGCGGCCGGCGTGACGGGGCTGTCATCGAAGATCCGCTTCTGG
This sequence comes from Gemmataceae bacterium, assembly GCA_035546275.1. Taxonomy (GTDB): domain Bacteria; phylum Planctomycetota; class Planctomycetia; order Gemmatales; family Gemmataceae; genus UBA4732. Next base: position 885 of record DATKHW010000602.1, on the reverse strand, counting down.
ATAGTCAGCGCCTCGTTCGTGCTGGCCGACATGAGCATGATGTCCACAAGCTTTTCTTCGACGATCCGCGTAATGATATCGCGAAACTCGGCGAGACTGCGGTAGCGGACTTCTCCCGAATGCGCTTCCGGCGACTTGCCGGGGGCGCCGATGGCGAGGGCCATGTCGGGGTCCTTGGCGTCGGCGAGGATGAAATCCTTGCAGCCGTGCGGGTCGGTGTGGATTCGAGACAGTTTCAGATCGAGCGTCTTCTGCATGGTTGTGAACCAATGATTCACCGCAGAGAACGCGGAGAGCGCAGAGGAAAGAAGAAGCTAATTGCTTTTCTCCGCGCTCTCCGCGCTCTCTGCGGTGAGATTATTTCTTGACCGTCTGCCAGGCGGCTCGCGGGATGGCGTGGCCGTTGACCTTCGGCGCCGTCGCCTTTCCGATCCGCCCTTCCACCTGGTCAATGATCTCCCGCAGCACGCGGGCCGAGTTCTGGATGCCCATGCGCTCCTTCGGCGTCAGCGGCAGTTCGATCTGCTTCCGCGCCCCGCCGCAACCGACTTCCGTGGGGACTGACAGGCACACGTCGCGCACGCCGTACAGCCCCTGCTGCAACGTGCTGACCGGCAGGATGCGCCGGCCGTCCTGGGCCAGGGAATGGACGACTTCCCGGATCGACAATCCGACGCCGAAGCCCGAGCCGCCCTTCAGCTTGATGAGCGTCGCCCCGGCCGTCTTCGTCTCCTCGAAGACCTCCTTCGCCACGGTCGGGCTGAATCCGGGCCACTGTTCCAGCGGCAAGCCGGCGATGGTCGCGCTCGACCAGACGGGAACCATGCTGTCGCCGTGCTCGCCGAGAATCAGCGCCTGCACCTGCGTCGGCGGCGCCTGCAAGCG
>DATKHW010000601.1:0-7532 GCA_035546275.1 Gemmataceae bacterium | reverse complement strand
CAATCCCTACCGAACCGTACCGGGCCGCACGATGATGGTGCTGGTCCGGGACGCAGCCGCCCCCTTCCATCCCGTCGTCGGCATCGCCGCACTGAGCAGCTCCGCCGTGGCCGTCACAGTCCGCGACGAGAAAATCGGTTGGACGGCCGACGGCGTCATCGCGGAGATGACGGAACGGCCGACCCCGAAGCTTGCCGCATGGTTCCGGAAGACCGTGGACGATGCGATCGGTGAAATCTACAAAGTGGACCTGCTTGAAGATAAACTTCTGAGTCTCCGGCAACTGGAGCAGCCTACGGACGAAACGCTCCGGGTGCTGCGGGAAGAGGGCAAGCGCTGCCGGCGCCAGCATCACCGCTTCATGGAATCGGGCGAGTACAAGAAGGCTGAATCGGCCGACAGCCTGCCCGACGAACACTGGGAAGCCCAGGCCCGATGGCCGCTGTTCCGCAGCAAGCGCGCCCTGGAGTTAGCCAATCTCCTGTTCGTGCGGATGGTGCTGCGCCGGTTCTTCGAGGGCGCACCGTCCAAGGCGGCGCTGTCGGAATTGGTGGGCGACGGGGCGGGCCGCGACGCCGTAGCCAAGATCGTTCGCAAGGCGAAGGCGGATCGAGTTGGCACGGCGATGGCCGACCTGACCATCTGCGGCGCCGTCCCGCCGTACAACGAGGTGCTGGGCGGCAAGCTGGTCGCAATGCTAATGGTCAGTCCTGAGGTCGTGGGCGAATATCGTCGCCGCTATGGCGGCCTTCCGAGCGTGATTGCGTCCTCCATGGCCGGGCGGCCCATCCGCCGGCCGGCGGCCCTGGCGTTCATCGGCACGACCTCGCTGTACGGTCAACGGCCCAGCCAATACGACCGCATAAGCATTCCACGCGACCCCAACGCGCCGGACCCGCCTTCGGGTTTGCGCTACGAATACCTCGGACGGACGCGGGGAATCGGCACGTTCCAGTTCAACGACCGAACCGTCGCCGAACTTGCGGTCCTGTTGGCGCAGTCGAAGCGCGGCCAGCAGGTCAACAGCGTATTCGGCGAAGGGGTAAATCCGCGGCTCCGTAAGATCCGCGATGGACTCGACGCGCTCGGCCTGCCGACCGACGATCTTCTGAACCACGGCGGCCCACGGCTGGTCTACGGCGTGGAACTGACGGAAAACACTAGGGCTTACCTCCTGGGCATGGATAAGCATCCGCGCTACATCCTCGGGCGGAAGAATCCGAAGCTGCAGACGCAAGAGATCGCGCGGTGGTGGATGCGCCGGTGGCTGCTGCCGCGAATTGAGAGAGAGGATGTGCTTGCCCGGGTCGCCGCGCACAACTTCGTCCATCCGATCCGGCACGGCGCAAGGGTCGTTCTGCCCAAGGCGGAGCTTTATTATTGACTGCTGCGCAACGAAAAAGGCAGGCCGAGCCGCGCACGGAGCGAGTCTTCGAGCGGAGTAAGCGAGCCACCGGGAAGGCGGGCCGCTTACTCCGCTGCGCTGCGTGCGCGGCTCGGCGTTGCATTGGGCGCCCAGCAGTCAATAGGCCGGTCCTTGCGAAGGCGCAGTCTGCTCTGCAACCGGCGTCAGACCGATGACGCGACGTGCAAAAAAGTGGGTCGCATCTGCTCAATATTCCGCCGTGCCGAAATCATAAGCCGCCGCGGCTAGCAGCCCCACGCCGGCCAGCGCCGACGCCAGCAGCGACAACCCTGGCGCCCAGGCGCCGCGCGCCACGACGCGGCCCAGCCCCAACGTCTGTGATCCGCCGTGCGCCGCGTCGGTCAGCGCCAGCTGAAAGTCCAGCGGCTTGGGCAGGAGCCAGTAGGCGGCGTCGATGAACCCGCCGAAAGCCGGCGCGACGGCGTGGGGACCGAGGGCGCCGATCGCCGCGTGGCGGCCGAAGTTCATCGCCCAGCACAAGAGCCAGAACAGCACCGTGCCAAAAGCGACCGCCGCCGTGCTGCGCGTGGCCGAGGCCAGCATCGCCGAGAAGCCGAAGAAGATCGTGAAGTGCAGAACCATTAGTGGGGCGCACACCAGATAGGTTGCGTCCCAATATCCGGTCCGCGCCGCCAGTGCCAGCCATGTGCCGCCGACCAGCAGGAAGGCGTGGCAAGCCACGAACGCGATGACGCCGATGGATTTGCCGGTCAGCAACAGCAGCCGCGGCGCCGGCTTGGACAGCAGCACCGATGCCGCATGAGGGGCAAGAAACGCTGGCAGCATTCCCGCCGTGGCCGTCAGCGCCACGAGCAGAGCGGCGCCCTGAACCACCCACACGGCCAGCTGCTGCTCGACCGCGTTCGCATCGGCCGGGCCGCCCAGCGGCACGACCAGGCAGCCGACGATGCAGGCGATGGAACCGGCCAGCATCAGCCATGAGGCGCCGGAACGCACGGCCTGCCAAAACGTGTCGCGGACCAGCCAGCGCAGGGCGTTCCACAAGGCGAGCCGGCTCGCCAGGGCGCCGGGAAGGGCGGCGATGCTCATTTCCTCTCCCCCAGGTAGAATTGCTGCAAGGCCTGTTCCAGCGATCGCGTCCTGTCCTTGGTGGGATGCTCCAGGAAGTCGTCCATCGTGCCGACGTGGAGAAGCCGGCCGCCCTTCATGACGCCGATCCGGTCGCACAACGGCTGCACCTCGTTCAGGACGTGCGAGATCAAGAGGACGCTGCCGCCGCGCTCCCGCACCTCCGTCACGACCTCGCGCAGCAGCAGCCGGCCGTCGAGGTCCAACCCCTCGGTCGGCTCGTCCAGCACCAAGAGCTGCGGCTCATTGAGCAGCGCCTGGGCCAGGCCGAGCCGCTGCACCATGCCCTTGCTGTAGCGAGCGATCGGCTCCCGGCCGCGGTCGGCCAGGCCGAAGCGCTTCAGCAGCTGCGGCGCCTGCTCCCGCACCTTCTCCGCAGGAAGCAGAGTCAGCGCGCCGTAATACTCCAGCAATCCCGCCGCCGTCAGATAGCTGGGGAAAGCGTGATTCTCATGCACATAGCCGACGCGGGCCAACGTGGACCGATCGGCGACCGGCGCCCCCAGCCGCATCGCCTGGCCGCCCGTCGGCCGGCACAGCGACAGCAGCACCTTGACCAGCGTCGTCTTGCCGGCCCGATTCGGCCCCAGCAGGCCGAACACCTCGCCCGGCTCGATGCGCAGACTCACATCGCGCAGGGCCTCCACCTTCCAGCCTTTGAAGAGCGGATGCGTATAGGTTTTGGAGACGCCGACGAACTCGGCCGGGGCGGGCTGAACAGCTGCAATGGCTCGCGGCGGCGCGGTTTCAAGTTGCGTGGACATGGAGGCTCCTGAAACGGTCCCAGGCTGCCGGGACGGCACGCCGTATCCCGGTTTCGTTGGCAAACCTAGCTTACGTTTCAGGCAGGAGCAAACAGACGGCCCGCAATTCAGGCGGCGGCTGAATGCGCCGACGATCCGCCGCGGCCCAGCGCCGGAATAATCGCTCTCGTGAGATTTCTGACCTATAGTTGCGGACGAACGGCGGCGCGCCCGGTCGCATCCCCTCCATCCGCTTGCGTGAGCGGCCCCGTCCCGGACCTGGAAGGGTCCTGTGAATCGTACCAAGGTCATCGGCGCCCCAGATGGGAATTACGATCCATGATCCACGCCATCCATCGACGAAAACCGCGGCGAGCCGTGGCCGCCGTCGAGTTCGCGGCCGTGCTGCCCTTGATCCTGACCCTGCTGCTCGGCATCTGGGAGGTCGGCCGGCTCATCGAGATTCAGCAATACCTGTCCAACGCCGCCCGGGAAGGCGCCCGCCAGGCGGCGACCGGCCAGCTGACCGACGCCCAGGTCCAGCAAGTCGTCATCCAGACGCTGGCGGTTGAAGGCCTGCCGACCACGGACGTGGTCGTGACGGTCCAGGACCTGACGACGCCGGCCAACGACGTTTCCGCGGCCAACTACCTCGACCAAATCCAGATCACGGTCACCATCCCCTATTCGGACGTCAAGTTCACGCTGATCTCGATGGTGACGACGCCGGGCGAGCTGATCACGTCGCAGGTGCAATGGATCAGCATGGTTGACAAGCCCTACCCGACCGCACCGACGCCGCCCCAGGGTTGAAATTGCGTCGCCGGGCTTCGCTCCACTCCGATCCAGAGGTTGACATGATCCTGCATAAGCGCATCAGAAGCCGCCGCGGCGCGACCATCGTGGAAATGGCCTTCATCTCGGCCATTTGCCTGGCGTTCATGTTCGCCATCTTCGAGTACGGCCGCGTCATCATGATGCAGCAAGTGATGGAAAACGCCTCGCGCGTGGGCGCGCGCCTCGCTGTGGTGACGCCCCTCAGCTACACCACCCCCGCGACCGACACCGCCAACGTCGTCAGCCTGGTCAACCAGCAGCTGGCCAATGTGCCCCTGACGAACGTGGTCATTACGGTCTACCTGGCCGACAACAACGGCAACAATATCGGCGCCTGGACCACTGCGCAGTTCGGACAAAACATCGTCGTGCAGATCGACGCCGACTGCCCCAACCTGTTCCCCACAGGCGTTCCCACGGGGATACCCAAATCGGGTCAACCCTCCGTAATGGTTAATTTTCTGCCCAACAGCAGCACCAGTACGCCCAACGCCATCCATCTGACGGTCAAGTCGATGATGCGCGCCGAAGCCAATTGACGCCGGCCGCTTGCAGAACCACCTCGTTTGAGGAGAACATCCATGACGCTTCATCACCAGCAACCGCGACGGCGTGGGTCGGTCCTGCCGCTGACGGTTTTGACTTTGGTGGCCATGTGCGGATTCGTGGCCCTGTCCATCGACCTCGGCCTGATCGCCGTCGCCAAGACGCAGTGCCAAACCTCGGCGGACGCGGCGGCCATGGCCGGCGCCCGCGCCCTGGACGGCACATCGGGACAGAACCTCGGCAGCACCAGCACGCCGGGCACGTCCATGTACATCGCCATGAACACCGCCACAACCAACCTGGTCCTGAACTCGGCGATCCCGGCGAGCAACGTCACGCTGACCTACGGCGCCTGGCACTATGACACCGGGGCCCAGCAGTTCGTCCCCAATTTCCCGCCGGTCTCGCCGGACAATTACAACCTGGTCCAGGCCCAGGTTTCCTACAGCTTGCAGACCTCCTTTGCGGGCGTCTTCAAGTACATCAACCCCAGCTTCAATTCGATCATCAACGTGCAAGCCGTTTCCCAGGCGGCCCACCGGCCGCGCGACGTGGCCATCGTGCTTGACTATTCGGGGTCGATGAACAACGAAAGCGACCTGTGGAATTGCGAGTCCTACCTGGACAACGGCAGCGAGGCCACCACGCTGAACGGATACAACTTCCCCGCTTCGGGCAACCCGGCCTGGACGTCCAACAACACCGATACGGTGTATCCGCAGTTCGGCCCCTACGCCGGCACCAGCGCCACCGCTCAATCGACCAACGGCAACGACTACAGCGACTATCTGTCGAACCCCAACCTGCTGTGCCCGGCGGCGGTCAACGGCAACGCGCTGTACGGCAACAACATGATCGGCAAATCGAACACGATGCACGACCTGACGACCGCGCAGGGCGTTCCGTCCATGACCACCGATTTCTGGCAGAATGCTCGCGGGGCCTCCGCCGTGGCCGCCTTTACCTCGGCCGGCGCCGGCGACTCCACCGGCTGGGTAGCCGGCGACAAGTACCTGCACGTCGGCAACATCGCCAGCAAGCCCTATGCCATGAACGTCAACGACATCGTCAACGCCGGCTTAGGCATCAACATGAACGTCTACAACTCCAGCTGGGAGACGCAGGGCTACAAGTTCTACACCGGCAACGCCTTCAAGGGCTACATTGAAGGTCCGGGTTATTGGGGCAAGACGTTCGTCATCTGGCCGCCCGACCCCAGCGCGGCTTCCGCCGCCGCTACCTCCGGCGGTTGGGCGCCCAGCGGCGCCAACGACTGGCGGAGGAACTTCTTCCTGACCTCCACCGGGGCCCAGTTCCCCAGCACGGGCAACAGCATCAACACCACGCTGTTCCAGGACGGCAGCGGCAACAGCAACAACAACGGCATCGGCTACAACGACCCGTCCGGCAATTACGAAATCAATTACAAGGCTATCCTCGCCTGGATCACCAGCTGCGGCCCCAATCCGTTTCCCACCACATTGCGCTCCGGAAACGTGCAGATCTACGGCAGCATCCCCACGGACGTGCCAGCTTCGGCCTACACGCATTCGAACCTGAACAGCCAAATCACCAACCCCGACCAGCGCTTCTGGAAGGAATACATCGACTGGACCCTGGGCGTCTGGCGCGATCCGACGGGGAGCATTCAGCACACGTTCACATCAACGTGCAGCATCGGCCCGGACTTCCGCTATGACAGCACAGGCACCATCACGACGCCCGGCACGGTCGTACTCAACGCACAGCCGGCGGCCTTCGGCGGCCACACCCAGTACATGAACTACCTGGACAATCCGTGGCGGCCGCGGCATCGCTGCTGGTTCGGCCCCGGAACGATGATCCAGTTCATGATGGATTGCGGGTACTTGCCCGGCACGACGCACGACATTTCGATGTTCCCGATGAAACAGGGCATCGGCGGCGCGCTGACCGACGTTCAGAACAACCACCCCAACGACCTGGTGGCCATGCTGCTGTTCGCCCGGCCGGTGTACGGCAACGACCCGCCGGGCTGCGGCGGCTTCAACGTCCCGCAATACAACCTGAACAACAGCTACGCGTCCATGATCACCTCGATCTGGGTGCCGCCCGGCAGCGGCAGCCTCAGCAGCGACGTGGTCCTTTACAGCGCCGCCGCCGAAACCATCCCGAGCGCCCACGGCGACTTCGATTCCAACACTGCCACCAGTTTCGGCCTGATGCAGGCTTACAACCAGTTCAGCAGCAACCAATCGGCCCTGGTGAACCAGGTCGGCATGGGAGGCACGGGGACCGTCACGGTCGGCGGCCTGGGCCGCGTCGGCGCCACACGGCTGGTCATCCTCGAAACCGACGGCATGGCCAACGAAGACAGCCAGCCGCAGGGCGGAACGAACGGAATCACCAATAGCGGAGCGAACAACTCCTACTACAACATCCGCCCGGCCGACACGGTCAACGGCGCGGGCTACAGCCAAACCAACCTGCTGACGGCGGCCGAAGCCGTCTGCAACAAGACCGATTCGAGCTACGCCTACACCGTCCCCAGCGGCGCGCCGACGCCTCCCAACGTGCCGGGTTACGCCACGGTCAGCAAGCCGGTCATCATCCAGTGCATCGTGTTCGGCGCCATCTTTGAGACGCCCTGCAGCGCCCAGACGAGCGCCATTCCGCTCATGCAGAGCATTTCGACGATCGGCGGGACGACGTTCCCTAGCTCGTCCACCGACGCCGCCAACGGCTACAAGTGGTGCATCGGGACGTTGCAGCAGCGGCAGCAGAAGCTGCAGCAGGCCTTCATCAACATCCTGGACAGCAGCGTGCCAGTGTCGCTGATTGAGTAACCGCCGGGCGAGCCGGGGGCGTCAGCCCCCGGATGGAAGGTCCAGCAATGCGATCTTCCATCCGGG
>DATKHW010000600.1:0-4783 GCA_035546275.1 Gemmataceae bacterium | reverse complement strand
CGGCTTTCCCGACCTCTTCGTCGGCCAGTACGTCGATTGGTCGCTGGCCAAGAACAAGATCTGTCCGTTGGGCGGCCCCGGCGGGCCGCCGGACATTTGTCCGCCGACCAGCTTCGCCCCTCTGCCGCCGAAGCTGTACCTGAACAACCGCGACGGCACGTTCCGCGACGCCAGCGACGGGGCCGGACTCAAGCCCGGTAAATCGCTCGGCGTCGTCGTGGTGGACGTGGACGGCGACGGCAAGCCAGACGTGTATGTCGCCAATGATACTTCGCCCAACCAGCTTTATCTCAACAAGGGCGGCGGCAAGTTCGAGGAGGTCGGCGTGCTGCGCGGCGTCGCCGTGGACGAATGGGGCCGCGCCGCCGGCGGCATGGGCGTGGACGCGGCCGACTACGACGGCAGCGGACATTTTTCGCTGTTCGTGGCCAACTACGTCGAGCAAACCCACGCGCTGTATCGCAACCGCGGGGACGGCCTGTTCGAGCATGTCAGCAGCCGGACCGGCATCGCTTCGATCGGCATGAATTTCGTCGGCTTTGGCGCCCGCTTCCTCGACTGGGACAACGACGGCGCCGAGGACCTGCTCATTGTCAACGGCCACGTGCTGCACCATCCACCGAGTCTGCAGTCGGTGGCCCAACGGCCGGTCCTCTTTCACAACCTGGCGCCGCCGGGCCGGCCGTGCGCGACGGTCCGTTTCGAGGACGTTTCCGACAAGGCGGGGCCGTTTTTCCGGGCGCCGCATCGCGGCCGCGGCCTGGCGATCGGCGATCTGGACGACGACGGCAAGGTGGACGCGGTCGTCAGCTGCGTCAATGAGCCGGCGGCGGTGCTGCACAACGCGACGAACAACGGCAACCACTGGCTCGGCGTGGACCTGAGCGGCCGGCCCTATCGAGACGCGGTCGGGGCGCGGCTGCTATTGGATGTGGGAGGTCGGCGCTTGGTCCGAGCGGTGAAGGGCGGCGGCAGTTATTTCTCGTCCAGCGATCGGCGGGTGGTCTTCGGCCTGGGCGGCGACGCCCAGGTGAACGCGCTGACCGTGCGCTGGCCTTCCGGGCTGGAGCAGGTCTGGCCCGGCGACAAGCTGACTGCGGATCGCTACTGGAAGCTCACGCAGGGAGACGCCGAGCCTCGCCGCCCGTGAGGCGTCGTCGGCCAAGGCGCCGGCGCGCAAAATCTCGCGGCGTTCTTGCTCGCCTGGCGCCGCGCCCTGTATAATCCCCTTCTTATTGGCCGTCTCTTGCGTTCCCCCTGCCGCGTTTCCAGAGTCCATATGATCCTTCGGCGGCCCTCGCGTCTTGTCGCATCCTTGGTCGTCGCCGCAGCGGTCCTGGCCGCAGGTTGCCGCCCGCCCGCTCGGACCGCGCCTCAGCCGATCGACGATCCTCCTGCCCTGGGGCCCGGATGGTTCGACGACGTCACCGACCGGGTCGGTCTGGATTTCGTCCACGATCCCGGCCCGCTCGACGGTTCGTACTTCATGCCGCAAAGCATCGGCTCCGGCGCCGCCTTGTTCGACTTCGACGGCGACGGCCGGCTCGACATCTATTTGCTCCAAAACGGCGGTCCTAAATCGTCTTCCACGAATCGCCTATACAAGCAAATGCCCGACGGCAAATTCAAAGACGTCAGCAAGGGATCGGGCCTCGACATCGGCGGGTACAGCATGGGCGTCGCGATCGGCGACGTGAACAACGACGGCAAGCCCGACGTGCTCGTCACGCAATACGGCGGCCTCAAGCTCTTCCTCAACAACGGCGACGGCACGTTCACCGACGTGACGGAGGAATCGGGTCTGAAAGATCCGCTTTGGGGCGTATCGGCCTCGTTCTTCGACTGCGACCGCGACGGCATGCTTGATCTCGTCGTCGTTAACTACGTGGACAACGACCCGGCCTGGGTGTGCAAATCGCAGAGCGACCAGGGGCGCGATTACTGCTCGCCGAACGTCTTTCCGGGCACGGTCGTCAAGCTGTTCCACAACGTCACGAAGCCCGGCGGCAAGCCGCGATTCGAGGACGTGACGGAGGCGTCGGGGCTTGCGAAAATCCCCGGCCCCGGCCTCGGCGTCGTTTGCGCCGACTTCAACGGCGACGGCTGGCCCGACATCTTCATCGCCAACGACCTGCAACCGAACCGCCTGTGGATCAATCAGCGCGACGGCACATTCAAGGAGGAGGCGGTCAAGCGCGGCGTCGGCTACGACGGCATGGGCAAGGCGCAGTCCGGCATGGGCGTGGCGGTGGGCGACGTCAACGGCGACGGGCTGGACGACATCTTCGTCACCCACCTGGGGGCCGAAACCAACACGCTCTGGATGCAGGAGCCGCGCGGCCTGTTCAAGGACCGCACGGCGGCGTCCGGCCTGGCGGCGCCGAAGTGGCACGGCACCGGATGGGGCACGGTGCTGGCCGACTTCGACCTCGACGGCGTTCTGGACCTGGCCCTGGTCAATGGCCGCGTCTCCCGCGGCGAGGCGCTGCCTGGCTCGGCCGCGCTCGGCAAATACTGGTCGCTCTATGCGGAGCGGAATCAGCTCTTCGCCGGCGACGGCAAGGGCCGCTTCCGCGACCTGTCGCCGGACCAGCCGGAATTGTGCGGCGTCCCCAACGAGGCCCGCGGCCTGGCCGTCGGCGACGTGAACAACGACGGCGCGCCCGATCTCCTGGTGACGACTATCGGCGGCAAGGCCCGGCTGCTGATCAACCGGGCGCCGAAGCGCGGGCACTGGCTGACGGTGCGGGCGGTGGACCCGGCCTTGAAACGCGATGCGATCGGCGCCCAGGTCGTCGTGACGGCCGGCGGCCGCGACTGGATGCGGCGGATCGATCCCGGCGGCAGCTATCTGTGCAGCGGCGACATGCGGGCGCTATTCGGCCTGGGCAAGGCGAACGCCGTGGATGGGATCGTGGTGAAATGGCCCGACGGTTCACGCGAGCAATTCGCCGGCGGACCGGCGGACCGGGCGATCGAGCTGCATAAGGGCGAGGGGCGGCCCGCGGCGGAGGAAAAGCAAGATCGATGAGCAGCTCCCGGATCGTCCTCTCCGTGGTCGTCGCCTCGGCCGTCCTGGCGCTGGGACTGGGCGTCGGCGCCGTGGTCTGGCAGCGCTGGCCCCGGCCGGCCGCTTCCGGCTCGCAGGGAAACATTGGGCTGCCGGACGTGCCGCTGACCGACGCCGACCCGGCGGTCGCCGCCGCGGTGAATGCGGCGGAGGAATGGGTCCAGCGCGAGCCGCGGTCGGCGACCGCCTGGGGCGGCCTGGGGAGCGTTCTCCTCGCCAACGACTTCGCCGTGGAAGCCGACGTCTGCCTGGCCCGCGCCGAGCAGCTCGAGCCGACGGAACCGCGCTGGCCCTACCTGCGCGGCTGGGGCTTGCTGACGCGCGACCGCGACGGCGCCATCGCGGCCCTTCGCCGGGCCGTGGAACGTTCCGACGACAACGATCCCAACGGCGCAGTTATCCGGCTTCGCCTTGCCGATGCACTGCTCACCGTCGGCGCCAACGACGAGGCCGGCCGTCTCTGCAACGCGGTCCTTTCCCATAACCCGTCCGACGTTCACGCCGAATTCGGAGCCGGAATGGTCGCCGCCGCGCTCGATCGCAACGACGAAGCCGTCGCTCACCTGCTGCGCTGCACTGGCAAGCCGACCACGCACAAGAAAGCCTGCGCCGCCCTGGCGGCCCTCTATCAGCAGCAGAAAAACAGCGACGCCGCCGACAAGTACGCGCGCCTAGCCGAGAGCGGGGCGAAGGACGTCGATTGGCCCGACCCCTACCTGGCGGAAAACGCCCAGCTGGCGGTGGGACGGCAGAATCGATTCATCGAGGGGGAGCATTTGCAGCAGGCCGGAATGCTGCGCGAGGCCGCCGCTCAATTCCGCGACCTCGTCAAGGACTACCCGGACGACGTTCGGCCCTACGTCAAGCTCGGCATGACGCTCGACCAGCTCGGCGACTACGCCGGCGCCGAGCCGGTCCTGCGCGCCGCGGTGCAGCGCGCCCCGGAAGAGTCCCAGGCCTTCTACTGGCTGAGCGTGTCGCTGTACCATCAGGCGGAGGCCCTCGGCAAGGCAACCGACCCTGCCGCCGTCGCCCGCTACCAGGAAGCCGCCGACATGGCGCGCAGGGCGACGAAGCTCAAGGCCGACCACGCCTTCGCCTATCTCTATCTCGGTTTGTCCCTGAAAGCGCTCGGAAAAAGGGACGAAGCGATCGAAGCCATGCAAAAGGCCGTCGAGTTCAGCCCGGACAGCGTCGATCCCCACCTGCATCTGGGCGAGACGCTGGCGGAGAGCGGTCGGCGCGAAGACGGGCGGATCGAGCTGCAACGCGCCGCCGATTTGGCGGGGCCGGAAGACGATCGGCCGCGCCGGGCGCTTCAGAAATGGCACGAGTAGGGTGGGCACGAGTAGGGTGGGTCGAGCGGCAGCGAGACCCACCGGCGTTGGGGGCGTGGCCGGGGCTGAGTCTTCGAAGCCCCGGCATCCTCTGGAAAAGCAAGCCGGGGCTTCCGAAAACTCCAGCCCCGGCCACACCCACTAGCGCATCCACTGAAACCGGCTCACGAAAACAAACGCGGGCGGCTGTTCGCCGCCCGCTTCGCTTTCCTTGTTACATCCACTGCACCCGCCGGCTCACCAGTCGGTTCCCATGGGCACGGTGGCGATGGGCGTGCAGGCGATCACCCAGGTCGCATTGCTCATCATCGCGTTGACTATGCGCACGCTGCCGTCGCCCAGGCCCACCACCATGCCCGACGAATGCGCCCCTTGC
>DATKHW010000599.1:0-9282 GCA_035546275.1 Gemmataceae bacterium | reverse complement strand
CGGACCAGGAGCCTCTCCGGGGTAGTACACTTCAACGCGGGTGACGTGCAGTAAAGAGACGTACGCCACCCTGGCGCCGCGCGGCTCTGCGAAGCCGGATGGGTGAAGGTGAGTGACAAGTATCAGTCCAAGAAGCCAGGCGGCTTCGGGGTGAGGCGTATCGTAAATCGCGCCGTCGGATATGTAAACCCGGAAAGGGCGAAATGGTTTTGCGCGCAGCAGCTTGCGAATGTGATCGGGTCGCATGTCCTCCGCTCTCCTGATCCGCGCTTACGGTCGGCGGGGTCCATTCGTAAACGGGGCCCGGGCAATCATCTCAATGCGGGCTACATTGCCCAGCTCAACTGCTGCCGGGTATCCCGCATCCGGATCATTCGGATCTGGAACGCGCACTGGCAGCACCACTACAAAGTCTGTAACCATGCACTCTTCGGGGTTCAGGACGTCGTACACTTCACCGTCCTTGTCATAAACGCGGAACGGTTGAAACGGCTCCCGCCGCCTCATTTGAAGGAGTTCCTCTGCGATTTTTGCTGCCATGACGCCTTTCCTCCGGTTGTCGGACCCGCATTCGTATTATTGCCGTCCCACTCCACCGCATCAAGACTCACGTCATCAGCCCTGCACATAGAACCCTTTCCCCTCCGCCGCCAGTTTCCGCATCTGCTCCGTCGGCTGGAACCGCGGCCCCAAGTGTTCATACTTCTTCAGCCGTTCCAGCAAATTCGGCAGTCTAATCGTGTCGGCCCAGCGCAGAATGCCGCCCCGAAAGGGCGGGAAACCGATGCCGAGGATCAGCCCCATGTCCACGTCGCCCGGCTCGCGGACGATCCCCTCCGTCAGCACGCGGCTTGCTTCCGTGAGCATCGGCAGAAAAAGACGATCCGTCATCTCCTCCATGCCGACGTCGCGCGTTCCCTTGCGGCGTTTTTCCAGGAAGCCGGTCAGGGCCGGGTCGTCGGCGCCGCGGCCGCCCTTGGCGTAGCTGTAGAAGCCGGCCCCCGATTTCTGGCCCAGCCGGCCCGCCGCTACGAGATCGTCCAGGATGTGCGTCTCCGGCGCCCGGTCGGCGAAGGCTGTATTGACGACCCGGCCGGCGTACAGCGACGTATCCAATCCCACCAGGTCGTTGAGCGTGATCGGGCCCATCGGCATGCCGAACGCCGTCGCCGCCTTGTCGATGGCCCGCGGCGACGCCCCCTCTTCCAGCAGCACGAGCGATTCGTTGATGTACGGGAACAGAATGCGGTTGACGAGGAAACCGGGGCAGTCGCGCACGACGATCGGCGTCTTGCCGATGCGCTTCGCCAGGGCGACCAGCGTGGCGACCGTGGCGTCGTCGGTCTTCTCGCCGCGAATCACCTCGACGAGCTGCATTCGATCGACCGGGTTGAAGAAGTGCAACCCGGCGAAGCGCTCCGGCGCCTTCACGGATTTCGCCATGCGCGTAATCGAGATCGTCGATGTATTCGACGCCAGAATCGCGCTCGGCGGCAGTAGGGGCGGGGTAACCCCGCCCCTACCCTCCAATTGCTCGTACAGCTTCACCTTGGCCGGCTCGTTCTCGACGATCGCTTCGACCACCACGTCGCGGTCGGCCAGGGCGTTGAGCGTCAGCGACGAGCTGAGCCGGGCCAGCGCGGCCGCGGCGTCGGCCGGCGCCATGCGGCCGATCTCGACGCGGCCCATGACGCCCTTGGAAACGGCGGCGAGGCCCTTTTCGAGGGCGGCCGGCGCCACGTCGAGAAGCAAAGCCGGCACGCCGCGGCGGACGCAGGCGCCGGCGATGCCCGCCCCCATGATGCCGGCGCCGACGACGCCGACCTGGCCCACGTCCCGCGGCTTCACCGAGGGATCGGCTGTTCCGGTATCCTTCTGCAGCCGCTGCGTCAGGAAGAAGACGGCGATGAGATTGCGCGAAATCGGGCTTCCCACCAGCGGCAGAAACGCCTCAGCTTCCGCCTTGAGACCGTCCTCAAGGGGCAAATTGCATCCCTTGGCGACGGCGTCGAGCGCCGCCAACGGCGCCGGATAATGCCCGCCGGTCTTGGCCTGAACCTGGGCGCGCAGCACGGCGAATGTGAAACTGAACTCCTCCTCATTGAGGCCGACCGGCAGCTTTTTGCGCCGCCGGACTTCCTTCCAATCGCCGGTTTGGTTTGTCCACTGCAATATCCGGCGGCCTTCGTCCATCAAACGGTCGCTGGGCACGGCGTCGAAGACGATGTGGAGCTGACGGGCGCGCTCGGCCTTGGCCGATTCGCCGGAGCAGATCATCTCCGCGGCCAGCGACGGGCCGATGAGGCGCGTCAGCCGCTGCGTTCCGCCCCAACCAGGGATAAGACCGATCTTCGTTTCCGGCAGGCCGATTTCCACCTTGGGGTGCGAGCCGGCCAGGCGGTAATCGAAACCGAGGGCCAGCTCCAACCCGCCGCCCAGGCAGGCGCCGTCGATCAAGGCCACTGTCGGGAACGGCAGCGCTTCGACGGCCGCGACCAGGCCGTGGCCGCGCTCGACCATGCGGCGAGCGACGTCCGGCGCGGCGGGGGCGCCGAGTTCCTTCAGATCGGCGCCGGCGATGAAAATGCCGGGCTTGGCGCTGCACAACAGGAGGCCGACAAGACCGGGCCAGCCGGCGATTTCCCGGATGCGTCCCTCCAGCTCGCCGAGAATGGCCTGGCCGAGCGTATTGGCCCGGCTGCCGGGCTGATCGAGCGTCAGCAGCGCGATGTTTCCGTCCAGGATTTCCAGGCGGGTCGCGGCTTCGGGAGAGGCGGCCATGGTGCTTCCTTTCGCGATCACGGGGATGCGGAATGGGTGCGAGTTCCTATTGTCTTACCAATGCGCAAGAAAACTCCCACGGCTGTTCGACCAGCCGTGGGAGCAAATCGAAACGCGGGGGGTCATTTGCTCCTCGGCGTCACGAACACCACTTCGTCCCGAACCTCCACCGTCAGGCCGAGAGGATCGAGCATCTGCGTCAGCCCCTTGCGAAGGTCGCCCGGCCCGATGCCGCCGCTCACCTTCGCCGTCGGGTCGAGCGTCCCAGAACGCATCGCATTCGCATCCAGCGCGACCGGCAAGTCGTATTCCTGATTGATCAGCTTGACGGCGTCGAGCAGCGGCTGGTCCTTGATCTGCAGCGTCTTCGCGTCCTTCCGCTCCTCGTCCGTCGGCCCGCGATCCAGCCGCTCCGACAGCTCCTTGTCGTGCAGCTTCTGGAAGTACGACTCCGGCTCCTTCATTTCCGTCCGTTTGGTGATAGCCAGATGTTTGCCGTCCGCCGCAGGAACAATGCCTAGCCCATGCGGCGCGAGCAGCAGTTCGTCGATGCTCCGCAGCGTCACCGGCGACCCGATCAGGACGCCGGGCAACGGGCCGTCCAGCGTCAACCCGGACGCCTTAATCGTTTCCGCATCCAGCTCCACATCGCAATTGATCCAGTGCTTCACGATGTCCGCGAACTGGCTTAGCGTGGTCTGGCTCGGCTCGAACGACCAGAACACGTTTTTCATGACGTCGCGGCGGCCGGCCCACTTTTTCGCCGCCGACAGCGCCGGCAATTTCGCTTCCAAATCGGCCGGCGTCCCCTCGCCGACTAGCTTGCCGTCCGGGTCGATAAGCAACCCGGTGGGATAAGCGTGGATGCCGTATGTCTCTTCCGTCTGCCCGGTCGCGTCGAGCAGCACCGGGAACGGCAGATCCTTGCCCTGCCAAAAGCGCTCTTTGATCTTCGGTAACTTCTGGTCCAGCTCGTCGAACGATTTCACTCTCTTATCATGGATGGCGATCACTTCAAACTTGTCGCGCTGGTCGGCGTGGTCTTCGTACAGGGCGATCAGTTCCGGCAAACTGCCGGCGTAGCACGGCCCTCACCAGAACCCCCAGAATTCGATGTAAACCCATTTGCCCTTGTAGTCGGCCAGCCGAACGTCCTTTTTCGCCCCGCGAGCATCCGCAATGATCCAATCCGGCGGCGTCTTGCCCTTCATCTTGGCGATCGGACTCGCCTTCAGGTCGATGACGCCGAGATCGCGTTCGCGGTGATCGGCGGTCAGCTCGATCGTCTGCTTGAAGCCCTCGACGTCGCTGCCGTAGTTCCAGACCGTGTATTTGCCGGCCGGCGGGGTGAAGTCGAAGGCGGCGGATTTGCTGACGTTCTGCGTGATATTTCCAAGCTGGAATCCGTCGGCGATGATTATTGTGTTCGCCCATTCCGGCTTGGAATTCAGCTCCTTGCATTCCAGCTTGCCAATAATCCGAACGGTCGGCCCCAGCGCGACGGTCAGCTCCTTGCCGTCGTCCTCCTTGCCGACGCCGACGACGCCGCCGAGCGCGCGGTCGGCCGACAGGACCAGCGCCGGCCGCTTGCCGCTCCAAACGTCCACGCGGAGGACGATCTTGCCGTCGGCGTCGGCGACGGCGGGCTTGTCGGCCGAGGGAGTCATGACGCCGTCCGCGGCGTTCCAAAACAGGGCGGCCTCGGCCTTGGCGACCGGCTTTTGATCGGCGTCCACCACCTTCAGCGTGACGAGGAAGTTGTCGGCGTACGCTGCGGAGGCGGCGATCGCGAACGACAGAAGGGCGAAAAACCCGCGGTGAGACATGACGCGTCCTCCCCAATTCGGCTCCATGACGATGCGATCAAACGCTGGTCATCCCGCGCGATCCGACGCTTCGCCCCCAAACCGATCTGCGAATTGCACCTTTACTGGATCGCCTTGAAGCAGTTTATGGACGCTCTGCTCTGATTCCAGCTGCATTTCCGTGTACGAAATCTCCGTTCCGTCGTCGGGCCGTCGGTTTGGGTCCTCGCATGAGGTCAGTTTGCGAACCCCCGCGAACACCCATCGGGCCGGCTTGCCGTTCCAGCGAAACGTTCCGTCGTCGTCGCCGGCTTCTTCCCGCCCGCGCCGCTCCGCCTTCTCAAACGCCTCCGCCTCCGATTGTGCTTTAATGAGGACGATATTCTCCCAGGCCGTGCAGCGGCCCTGGGGCTGGTCCTTCAACTGGACGTAAAGGACCACGTGAGCGGCGTACCAGGTGTTCATGACCGGCGTCCTCGCTTCCGCTTGTTCCGACAGCCCAGGTATTTCTGGGCGCGCACGATTTTGCGCTGCTGCGCCCGATCCCTCACTCTTTTGGCTTTCCGCAACATCTCCGCAAGGACCTGGCAAATGCTCTTCCCGGTGCGCGGCTTCCCTCTTTGCTGCGTCGGTGACGTCGCTGTCGCCCTTTTCAGGAGATTTGGTCACGCCGCACTTGGACCGCCAGGAACTCGACGGAGACGCTCACGCATGGAATTCTACGCCAGCCGCGCCGACCACACAACCAGCGCCGATTGCTACAATCTATCGGGAAACCGAGGAGGCGAGCATCATGCGCGCCGTGATTCAGCGAGTCCGTTCCGCCCGCGTCGTCGTCGGCGACGAGGTCGTCGGCGCCGTCGGCCGCGGTCTCCTGGTGCTGCTCGGCGTCGCGCCGACGGATACGGCCGTCGAGGCGCAATGGCTCGCCGACAAGATCGTCGGCCTTCGCATCTTCGCCGACGACGACGGCAAGATGAACCGTTCCGTCGCGGACGTCGGCGGCGGCGTCCTGGTGGTCAGCCAGTTCACGCTGTACGGCGATTGCCGCAAGGGCCGCCGGCCCAGCTTCGTCGGCGCCGCTCCGCCGGAAATCGCCGAACCGCTGTATGACGTCTTCCTCAACGCCGTCCGGGCGCTCGGCGTCCCTGTCGCGGCTGGTCGATTTGGGGCCATGATGCAGGTGGAACTGGTCAATGACGGTCCCGTTACGCTGATTCTCGATTCCGCCTGAAAATGGGCAATCCGGTCAGGCGCTTCTTGCTCTCTGCCGCCCGTCCGGGGATAATCCTCCTACTCCCGATTCGCGCTGGCCGTGCGGCCGGATGCTGAGATCCCCTGGCCATGAGGCAGCTTATGTTCTTCAATCAGCTGTTCGCCAAGAAGTCGCTGGAGACGCTGCACGCGGAAGCGGCCGGCGAAAACCGTCTGCGCCGCATCCTCGGGCCGATCAACCTCACAGCTCTCGGCGTCGGCGCCATTATCGGCTCCGGTATCTTCGTTATGACCGGCGAAGTCACGGCCCACAACGCCGGCCCCGCCATCGTGCTGTCGTTCGTTGTGGCCGGCCTCGGCTGCCTCTTCGCCGCCCTGTGCTACGCCGAGTTCGCCTCCCTGGCGCCGGTGGCCGGCAGCGCCTACACCTACGCCTACGCCACCCTCGGCGAACTGTTGGCCTGGATCATCGGCTGGGACCTCATCCTCGAATACGCCATGGCCTGCGCCGTCGTCGCCGCCGGCTGGTCAAAATATCTGAATGAACTCCTCTACGTCCTTTTTTCCAATAAAATACCGCCGTTCCTATGCAACGACCCGTTCTCCTACCCCGGCGCGTGGCTCAACCTGCCGGCCCTGCTCATCACCCTCGGCGTCACCGTGATCCTCGTCATCGGCATCCGCGAGAGCGCGACCACCAACGCCGTGCTGGTCGGCGTCAAGGTCGGCGTGGTGCTGTTCGTTATTGGGGTCGGCATTCTGTTTATCAATCCCGCCAACTGGACGAGCATTCCGCCGTCTGATCGGGTTTACGCCCTGGACTTGTCGGTGATCCCCTCCGAGGCGGCCAAGGCGGTCAAAGAAGACGCCATGCCGTCGGCGGACGCCGACAAGCGCATCAACGAGATTACCGGCCAGGTCGCCACGCTTTACGATGAGAAGGCGACGCTGACGCCCGACCAGGCCAAGGCGCGCGAGCAAGCAATCCGGCAGAGCATTGAGGCTCTGTACAAGGAGACGGCGAAATTGCCCGAGGCGGAGGCTGCGGATCGCGTTCAGCAGCTGACGGCCGAGGCCCGGGGGTTGGCCCGCGCTGAGCGCTTGAAGAGCGAAGTGGACGCCGGCCGCTTGAGCGCCGCGGAGCGCGATAAGCAGCTGGCCGATCTGAAAGAATCGCAGCTCCAGAAAATCAAAACACAGCTAGATGCACAACGAGCCGCCGGCCAACTGACCGCGGCGCAATACAAGGATCTCCTGGATCAGGCTACGAAAAACGATGCATACCTGCCGCCGGCCGGCTCGGCGGAGCAGAAGATCGCCCAGGGAGTGCTCGACGACGCGCACAAGGAGGCGCCGCACGCCGCCCTGGAGGATTGGGGCATCCTCGGCTACGTCGGCCTCAACAGCACGCTGGAAAAGATCGACGATCAGGTCCGCTCGCCGTTCATGCCCTACGGCTTCGGCGGCATCGTATTCGCCGCGTCGATTGTGTTCTTCGCCTACATCGGCTTCGACGCCGTGTCCACGCACTCCGAGGAGGCCAAGAAACCGCAGCGCGACGTGCCCATCGCCGTCCTCGCATCGCTCGCCATTTGCACGGTGCTGTACATCGCCGTGGCCGCCGTCTTGTGCGGCATGGTGCCGTACTACAAGATCAACCCCGACGCGGCCGTGGCCAACGCCTTCACGGTGAAAGGCCTCGAAGAACACAACGGCCTGCTGCTGGGAGCGTCCGGCTTGATTTCTGTCGGCGCCCTGGCCGGCATGACCAGCGTGCTGCTCATCACCTTCCTCAGCCAGGCCCGCATCTTCCTAGCCATGTCCCGCGACGGCCTGCTGCCGCCGGCCGTCTTCGCCGCCGTCCACCCGCGCTTCCGCACGCCGCACATTTCCACAATCCTGACGGGGAGCATCATCGCCGTGGTGGCGGCCTTCACGCCTATCAGCGATCTGGAAAAAATGGTCAACATCGGCACGCTGATGGCCTTCGTTATCGTGTGCGCGGCCGTCATGTTGCTGCGGATCCAGCGGCCCGAGGCGGCGCGGCCGTTTAGAACGCCGCTCATCTGGGTGGTCGGGCCGCTCGGCATCCTAGTCAACTTCCTTATGATGCTGTTCCTGCCGCCGCCGACCTGGGGGCGGCTGGTCGGCTGGTTGATTCTCGGACTTTTGATCTACACCTTCTATGGAATGTCGCGCAGCACATTGGGCCGACGTATGCGTGGCCTGCCGCCGATGCCCGGCGTCGCCGCCGCCTCCCTGGCGCCGGAGCCGAACGGCGACAAGATCCTCGAAAAGAGCGTGATGATGGCCGACCCCGCGGCCGTCACGCCCGATCCGCCGCCGGGCGGGGGTGCGTGATGCCGCCCGGCGCTGAATTCCGCATTACGCGGATCGACTGCCGACTTCTGAAAGTGCCGCTGTCCCGGCCGCGCGCCTCCCTCGACGAGGCCGCGGCCGGCCGCCATAACCACATCTCGGTCTTGCTCGTGCGGCTCGACCTGGCGTCCGGCCTGACCGGTCTCGGCTTCGCTTGCACCCTTCAGGGCAGCGGCCGCGCTCTCCTCGCCGTCGCCGTGGACGATATTGCCCCTCTGCTTGAGGGAGAAGACGGCCGCGACCACGAACGGCTGGGCGCCAAGGTTTACTGGGCGCTGCAGACGATCGGCCGCCGCGGCCTGGTTCAGCAGGCCTACTCGGCGTTCGACGTGGCCCTGTGGGACCTCAAGGCCAAGGCGGCGAACCTGCCCCTCTGCAAGCTGCTCGGCGGCGCCCGCGAATCGGCGCCGGTCTACGGCTCCGACACGGCCTGGCTGTGGATGAGCCCCGAACAGATCGTCGAGGCGTCGCGGCCGTATCTCGACCAGGGGATGATGGGCGTCAAGGTCAAGATCGGCGCCGGGCCGGAAAAGGACGCCGAACGGCTGACGGCCCTGCGCGAGACCTGGGGCGACGACGTCTGGCTGGCAGTGGACGCCAACGAGCGCTACGACTACGGCACGGCTCTGGCGATGGGACGGTTTCTGGAGGAAGAAATTGGCGCCGACTGGTTTGAGGAGCCGATCACGTGCGAGGACGTGGAGGGGCACGCCCGGCTGGCGGCGAAGCTGGACGTGCCGATCGCGGCCGGCGAAATGCTGTTCGGCCGCGACGAGTTCGCCGCCTACCTCAGCCGCGGCGCCCTGGACGTGGTGCAGCCGGACGTGACGCGCGTCGGCGGCATTACCGGATGGCTGAAGGTCGCGGCGCTGGCGGAGCAGCACCATCGGCCGCTGTCGCCGCACCTGCTGCCGGAGATCGGCGTGCATCTGGCGTGCGGCCTGCCGTCGGTCGCGTCGGTGGAGTACATGCCGTGGACGTATCCGCTGTTCACGGCGCCGCCGCGGATCGAGAAAGGGCGAATCACGCCGCCGCCGGGACCGGGGCTGGGGCTGGAAATCGATCCCGATGCGGAGGCGAAATATCGTATATCCTCTGGGTG
>DATKHW010000598.1:0-5551 GCA_035546275.1 Gemmataceae bacterium | reverse complement strand
CACCACCTCCTATTTCGTCGTCTCCGTGGACGGGACCAAGTCGGCCCAGGAGCAGAAGACCATCGTCTATTACGACCTGGAAGGCGAAGGGACCGTCCTCTACGCCGAGGACCACAACACGCAGGACGGTCAAGAGACCGTGCGGACGGCGGTGCGCCAGGGCGACGGCCTGCTGCTGAGCACCGAGGTCGGCGATCGCAAGATGGAGCGGTCGATCCCAATGCCGAAGAACACGCTGACCACGCAGCGCCGGCTGGAGGACTGGCTGCAATCGGCCAAGCCGGGCGACAAGTTCGACAACTGGACCACCGACTGGTCGCAGACCAACGTGGACGTCAAGGAGGTTTACACCTTTAAGGAGAAAAAGACGGTCAATTACGCCGGCGTCGATACGCCGGCGTACACCGTTCAGACCCTTTCGCAGGGGGCGCGGTTCGACGGCCAGGTGCTGGCCGACGCGCGGATCCTGACCGGCAAGGTCGGCGTGATGGAGCAGCGGCTGGAGAAGGAGCCGCTGGCCAAGAAGCTCGACGACAACGTCGATCTGATGGCGGCGACGTCCATTCCCGTGGACAAGAGCATCGGCCGGGCGTCGCGGATCGAGAAGCTAACGCTGGAAATGACCGGCCTGGACGATTACCCGCTGCCGGAGTCGGCGCGGCAAAAGGTCGTGTCGCGCAAGGACGGCGTCGTGGTGCTGCAGATGACCCTCGACAAGCCGACTGACAAGCCGACGCCCTTGAGCGAGGAAGAGCGCAAGGAGAACCTCCAGGCGACGCCGGCCATGCAGGCCGACAGCGACAAGATCCAGGCGCTGGCGAAGGAGATCGTCGGCGATGAAAAAGATCCGATCAAGAAGGCGACGAAGCTGGAGCGGTGGGTCTACAAGAACCTGCGCAAGACCTATGACGCCAACGCCGACGACGCGCTGACGGTGCTGGCCAACAAGGCCGGCGACTGCACGGAACACACCCTGCTGTTCACGACGCTGGCGCGGGCGGCGGGCATCCCGGCGCGCGAGGTCGGCGGCGCCGTCTACGTCGGCGGCGAGAAGCCGTCGTTCGGCTGGCACGCCTGGTCGGAGATCCACGACGGCACGCAGTGGGTGACGGTGGACCCGACGTTCAACCAGGTGTACATCGACCCGACGCACATCAAGTTCAGCGAAGGCGAGGAGGACCAGGCGTACCTGAACGTGGCGGGGAAGCTGAAGGTGAAGGTGCTGGAGGTGGAGAAGAAGAAGTAGGCTCGGGGAAGGTCGAAAACGGATGGCTGCCAGCTATTAGCTGTCAGCTAATAGCTGGTAGCGAAACGCCGACCGGCGCTCTTTCCGCGACCGTCCACAAACGGAGGCTTTCGGGCATGTTTTCCGCCTGCGATGACTTCGGCCGCTCACGCCTCACCCGTCGTCGCCTGCTCCAATTCGGCGGCCTCGGCCTCTTCGGCCTGTCGCTGCCGGCCCTGGTGCGTGCCGAGTCGAGCCGCAAGGCCCGCGCGAAATCCGTCATTTTCCTCCACCAATGGGGCGGCCCCAGCTGCCACGACACCTTCGACATGAAGCCGGACGCCCCCGCCGAAGTCCGCGGCGAATTCAAGCCCATCGCCAGCAGCGTCCCCGGCATGCCGATCTGCGAGCGCCTGCCGCGCACCGCCCAGGTCATGGACAAGATCACGCTCCTCCGCGGCATCCGCCACGAGATGAAAAACCACAACTCGGCGGGCTATTATAGCCTGACCGGATATGCCCCGCCGACCGACGACCAGCGGCTGCGCGACTCGCAGGACCTGTCGCCGGCCTATGGCTCCGTGGTGGACGCGCTGGCGCCGGCGCGGACCGGCACGCCGACCTTCGTCGCCTTCCCCTACGTCATCTCCGACGGTTCCGTCACGCCCGGCCAGGGCGCCAGTTTCCTCGGCAAGGCCCACGATCCGCTCCTTGTCCGCCAGGATCCCAACGCCGCCGATTTCCGCCTGCCCGAATTGAGCCTGCCCGACAACCTCACGCCGGACCGCATGGCCGACCGCCGGGAGATGATGCGGTTGGTGGACGAGCAATCCGGCCTGCTCGATTTCTCGGCCCGCGCTCGCGGCGTCGATGCGACCTACGCCAAGGCGCTGGACTTGCTGCTGTCGTCCGGCGTCAAGAAGGCGTTCGACCTGTCGGCGGAGCCGGACGCGCTGCGCGACCGCTACGGCCGGACGACCTACGGCCAAAGCTGTCTTTTGGCCCGGCGTCTGGTCGAGACCGGAGTGCGGTTCGTCAACGTCTATTTCAACGGCACGATCGGCGGCTGCCAGGGCGGCTGGGACACGCACGGCTTCGACAATAAGCCGATGTATCCGATCCTCAAAAACTGGCTTCTGCCGCACACCGACCAGACGCTGCCGGCGCTCCTAGAAGACCTGGACGAGCGTGGATTGCTGGACGAGACGCTGGTGGTGTGGGTGGGCGAGTTCGGCCGATCGCCGAAGATCAACAACATGGCCGGCCGCGACCACTGGCCGCAGTGCTACACGGCGCTCTTGGCCGGCGGCGGCGTCAAGCGCGGCCACGTCCACGGCGCCTCGGACAAGACGGGCGCCTGCCCGGCCAGCGACTCGACGCGGCCGGAGGACCTGTCGGCGACCATGTTCCACCTGCTGGGCGTCGATCCCAAGACGGAGGTGCGCGATCCGCTGAACAAGCCGCTGCCGATCAGCAAGGGCGACGTGATCGACGGCGTGCTGGCGTGATCCTCATCAGCCGGCTTACGCCGGCCGCTCGCCCCTCTCGCTTTCCCCGAAAATCGTGAACGAAAATCGCCGTTCGGCCCCACTATTAGTTACGGAGCCGCCCCGCCGCCCCGTGCTGATAAGGAGCCGACGCCGTGCGATTGACCTTGCGAACCCTGCTGGCCTATCTCGACGACACCCTGGAACCGAATGAGATCAAGGAAATGGGCCAGAAAGTCGCGGAAAGCGACGCCGCCCAGGAATTAGTGGCCCGCATCAAGCAAGTGATGCGCCGCCGCCGGCTCACCACGCCGCCGGCCGGCGGGCCCAACTCCAAGTTCGACGCCAACTCTATCGCCGAATATCTCGACAACGAGCTTTCCAGCGAGTTGGTTTCCGAGTTGGAAAAGACCTGTCTGGAATCCGACGTTCATCTCGCGGAAGTCGCCTCGTGTCACCAGATCCTGACGCTCGTCCTCGGCGAACCGGCCCTGGTGCCGCCGACGGCCCGTGAGCGCATGTACGGCCTGGTCAAAGGCCCGGAGGCCATGCCGTTCCGCAAGGCCCGCCTGCGCGACGGCAACGGCGAGGGCGAGGGCGAGCGCGACCACGATGATTTCCTGCTGGCCGGCCTGCCGGCGTCGCGCGGCTGGCTGCTTTGGGCGCTGCCGCTTGCCGCCGTCCTCGTTCTGGCCGCGCTCGCCTTCGCCATCTGGCAAGCCCTGCCGCCCGCGCCTGCCCCGGCCGTCGCCGCCGTCACGCCCCCCTCGACGCCGGTCGCCGGGCCGCCGGACGGCAATAAACCGGCGCCCGTCGTCCCCGCGCCGGAGCAGCCGCACGACAAGCCCATGACGGACGCGCCCATGAATCCGCCGCCCATGAATCCGCCCATGAACCCGCCCGACATGAATCCGCCCATGAATCCGCCGGCCGCGGGGCAGCAGGACGAGCGGCCGCAACCGCCGAGCAAGGTCCGGGCCGTCGTCGGCGCCTATCTGCCGCCGCAGCGCGGCGAGTCGAGCATCCTCATTCAGCGGCAAGCCGATCAGCCCGGATGGAAGCGGCTGCCGCCGACCGGCAGGACCGACGTGTTCAGCGTCGACGACCTGGTCAGCCTGCCCGGCTACAACAGCGAGCTGGCGTTGGGCGCCGACCACGGCGTCCACCTGCTGCTGCACGGCCACGTGCCGCAGTTCGCCGTCCGTTCCGCCGTGGATTACTTGCGAGAGCGGGCCGACGCGTTGCCGGGCTATCCGCCGGCGCCGGGCATCAACATGGATTACCTGATGGAAAGCGCGGTGCAGCTGCACCAGCCGCCGCCGGGCTTCGACGCCGATGTGACGCTGGATCGCGGCCGCATTTATCTGTCCAGCCGCCGGCCCGCGGATAAGGAGCCGGCCAAGGTGCGGCTGCGTTTCGGCGACGAGGTCTGGGACCTGACGCTGACGAACAACGACCGAGGCGAGGCGGAGGTCGGCGTCGATCTGATCCAAACGTACGACGGCGACGTCAACTACAACGACGAGCCGCCGCTGCGGGCGCTCGACCTGGTCGTCCTGTCCGGGGCGGTCGGCTTCAAGATGGCCAACACGGACAACCGGCCCGCCACAGTCCTGGCGCCGCGCGGCTTCGTGCTGTGGAACAACAAGAGCGGGGTCGCGATCGGCCCCCAACCGGTGCTGCAGCCGGATTGGCCGGCGGTGCAGCTGGTTTGGAGCAAGGCGCCGCCGGTCGGCGCCAGCCAGGAGGAGCGCGACGCCATCGCCCAGATGCGCGAGGCGCTGGACAATCTGAGTATGCTCATGACCGACAAGAAGACAGTGGAAGACGCCCTGCTGGAGGCCCGACCGGAAAAGGCCGCCGAGAAGCCGATGCTGCGCACCCTGGCCATCTATTGCTACGGCGCCACCGACGACGTGGAACGGGCTTTGGATGTGCTCTGCACCGACGAAAGCGACGCCCACTCCCCCGACCGCAGCGCGGCTGTCGTGACGCTGCGCCAATGGGTCGGCCGCGACAAGGCCAACGGGGCGCGGCTGTATAACGAGTCCAAGGGAAGCGGCGAACTCAAGGACAGCCGGCATTTCTCCCTGGCGGACGCGAAGAACATCTTCGTGCTGCTGCACAGCTTTGCGGCGTCGGCCTTCCGCCAGCAGGCGACGTTCGATCTGCTGACGAGCCTCCTCCAGAACAAGCAGTTGGCGATCCGCGAACTGGCTTACTGGCACTTGCTGAAGCTGTCGGCCGGGGCCCGCGTGGCGCTGCCGGCCTACAACGCCGCCTGGGTGGGGGAAAAGCTCGACCGCGCCGTCGGCGACTGGAAGGACCTCGTCAAGCGCGGCGAGCTGCCGCCGCCGCTGCCGACGGCGCCGCCGAAGCCGTGATTCAATTCGGCGGGCGGCCGGCTCACATCGGCCGTCCGCCGGCGCTTCGGATCAGCGCCGCGGCGCCGCGATCCACTTCGTCTTCCGTCGTGAATCGGCCGACGGTCAGCCGCAGCGCTCCGCAGCCGACCGCCGGCGGCACGCCCATCGCGCTCAGCACCGGCGATTGCGTCGCCTTGCCCTCGTGACACGCCGACCCTGTCGAAGCCGCTATCTCCGGCGTCCGCGCCAGCAGCTCCGCGCCGATGCAGCCGACGAAGCTGACGTTCAGCGTGTTGGGCAAGCGCTTTTCCGGATGGCCGTTGAGCCGGACGCGATCGCCGAGGCCGGCCCGCAATCGTTCCCATAACCGATCGCACAACTGCTTCAACCGCCGCGCCGCCTCCGGCAGCGATCGCCGGGCGATCTCGCAGGCGGCGCCGAGGCCGACGAGATACGGCACGTTTTCCGTGCCG
>DATKHW010000597.1:0-4032 GCA_035546275.1 Gemmataceae bacterium | reverse complement strand
GCACATATGATCCGACCGCCGCGCGATTGCGCCGGGCGGCATTTCCACATCAGTTCAGGAAGGGGGGGCCAATTGGCCGACCGCCACACCCAGGAGCAGCGCTCCCGCAACATGGCGCGCATCCGCAAATTCGGCAACGCCTCCACCGAGACGCGGATGGTGCGGCTGTTCCGGGAACACGGCATTACGGGATGGCGACGGCACCTGAAACTGCCTGGCCGGCCGGATTTTACCTTTCGCCGCCAGCGGGTCGTAGTCTTCGTGGACGGCTGCTTCTGGCACCGCTGCCCCGTGTGCAACTGGACGCCGGCCAGCAACGTGAGCTACTGGGCGCCGAAGCTGGCCCGCAACGTGGAGAAGGACCGCGAAGCCGATGCGAAACTGCGCGCCGCCGGCTGGACGGTCGTTCGCATCTGGGAACATGTCCTGAAGCGCCGACCGGGCGAGGCGATCCATCGTATTCGCCGCGCGCTGGCCAAACGCTCGGCGTCAGAGCCCATCGCTAATAAGGCTGAGGCTTGACCACCACGGATCGGCGGGGCGCCGAGCCGCGGATCGCCCGGCGCCCCGCGCTGAAAGGATCACGCCGCGCCCGTGCGGGCGGACAGCCGGCGTCGGCGCGCCCACCCCATGCTTGCGGCCGCCGACGCGCCCAGCGCTCCCAGCAGCACGGCCGACGGCTCCGGCGCCTTGCCGATCGGCGGCGGCGGAGGCGCGGTCGTCGCCGCGTCGATGGCCACGCCCATGCTGACGCTGCCGCGGGAGTCGCCGGTCGGCGAGGTGAACGGCCCGATCGTCACGGCGTAGTCGTGGCCGCCGAGCGTCTCATGCACCGTCTGCGGGTCGTCGAAGATGCTGCTCAGGCTGACGCCGCCGGTGCTGACCGAGCCGGACAGACGGCCCGTGAAGTCGAACTCGCCGGGGTCGCCGGAATTCGTGTCCTTCAGGTCCACGATCACGCTGTAGACGTCGCCGCTGTACGTGTCGATGTGGCCGCCGGGGCTGGCGCCGGGAATCACATTGAGGATCGGGATCGTCTGGTTTCCGGAGAACGAGCCGGTCAGCGCGGCGAAGCTGACGCCGCCGAGGTTGCCGGGGTCGCCGGTGACGGAGAAGGTGCTTTTCGTGGAGTCGAACGACCAGGCGATGGGAGCGGCGCGGGCGAAGGCGGCCCCGAAGAGGACGGCCAGGGCGGCGGGGAGAAACATGCGTTTGGACGCACGAAGCATGGGTCGGAATCCTTTCCGATAACGTTAGGCGCTTCCGCTGGGTCTGGCCCGCGATGTACCCCTCAAGTTGCGGGCTGCGGCCGGCCTGAAGTGCAGGTATCGTGCCGCCGCCGGGCGGCGCCGCGCAACTCGCGGGGAGGGATGGGATTGCGGTTCCAAGCGGGAAACGGCCCGCGGCTGGGCCTGTACAGTTTCTATCCAGCCCGGTCAGCTTCTGATAGGAGCTGCTTTTCGAGCGTCATGCCCAGGGCCTTAAGCTTGGCGCGCAAGGTGGTGCGGGAAATGCCCAGCAGCTCGCTGGCCCGCACCTGGCTGCCCTGGGCGTGACGCAGCACCGCCTCCAGGATGATCCGGTCGGCCGCCAGGCTGGCCTTGCGGTAGACGTCCCCGTCGCCCGTCCGCAGCAGTTCGGCGATCAGGCGGGGAAGGTCGGCGTGCGGGGGCGGGGTTTCCCCGCCCGAAGTTAGGGACGGGGAAACCCCGCCCCTGCAGGCCGGCGTGCGGATGTGCGCGGGCAGGCACTCCGGCGTGAGGATCTCCCCGGCCGCATGGACCAGGGCGTAGCGGACGGCGCTTTGCAGCTCGCGCACATTGCCCGGCCAGCCGTATTGCTCCAGGAGGCGCAGCGCTTCCGGCGACGCCGCCCGGACGCGGCGGTCCAGCCCCCGGTTCGACGCCCGGATCAGATGCTCGACCAGCAGCGGCACGTCGCCGGGCCGTTCGCGCAGCGGCGGCAGGCGGATGGTGAAGCCGTTGAGCCGGTAGAGCAGGTCGGCGCGGAACCGGCCGCCGGCCTCCGCGTCCAGGTCGTGGTTGGTGGCGGCGATCACGCGCACGTCCACCTGGATCGTCTCGCCGCCGCCTAGCCGCTCGAAGCGCTGCTCCTGGAGCAGGCGCAGCACTTTGGCCTGCGTGGCCGGCGTCATGTCGCCGATCTCGTCCAGGAAGATCGTGCCGCCGTCGGCCTGCTCGAACTTGCCGATGCGGCGGCGGTCGGCCCCGGTGAAGGCGCCGCGCTCGTGGCCGAACAGCTCGGCCTCCAGCAGCGTCTCCGGGATGGCGGCGCAGTTGATCGCCAGGAACGGCCGGTCGGCTCGCTTGCTGTGCTGGTAGAGGGCGCGGGCTGCCAGCTCCTTTCCGGTGCCGCTTTCTCCCAAAATCAGGACGGTCACGTCCTGCGGGGCGAAACGGCCGACGGCCTTGTACACCTCCTGCATGGCGGGGCAGCGGCCGACGATGCGGTCCACGCCGCCGTCTTCCGGTTCTCCATCCTCGAACACGGCCGGGACGCGGGCCAGCCGATTCAGCTCGATGGCCCGGGCCACGAGGCCGCGGAGCTGGTGGAAATCGACCGGCTTGAGCAGGTAGTCGAAGGCGCCGCGCTTCATCGCCTCGATGGCCGTTTCCGTAGCGGAGTAGGCCGTGACGAGGATGACCGGCAAGCGCGGGTCGATCCGGCGGATGCGGTCGAACGCCTCCAGCCCGCTCATGTCGGTCAGGCGGACATCGAGCAGCACGGCGTCGGGCCGCCGCCGCCGCACCCGATCGATCCCCTGCTGCCCGGTCGAGGCGGTCAGGACCTCCAGGTCGCCGCCGCCGAGGGCCTTTTCCAGCGAGTAAAGCACGTTCGGCTCGTCATCCACCACGAGCAGGGTCGGCATGGGAACTCCTCTCTGCCAGGGGGCGAGCCGGGCCGCTTTGCGAACATCGGCACGGCAAACGAAGCGCGAACACGGCCCCGCCTTCGGGGCGATCCGCCGCCGTGACAGCGCCGCCGTGAACCTCGGCGATGCGCCGGCAGATCGACAGACCCAGACCCAGGCCGGTCGGCTTGGTGCTGACGAACGGCGCGAAAATGTCCTGGTCCAGGCCGCGCGGCAGACCCGGCCCGTCGTCCTCGACCCGGACGATGAAGCCCGGCGCGTCCCCCGCGTCGGCCTCCAGCCGCACGCGGACCGCGCCGCCCTCCTGGACCGCTTCCAGGGCGTTGAGGAGCAGGTTGAGCAGCACCTGGCGGACCTGGCCGGCGTCGGCCTCGACCCACAGCGGCGGCTCCGGCGCCTCGCAGTCGA
Organism: Gemmataceae bacterium; assembly: GCA_035546275.1. GTDB lineage: Bacteria > Planctomycetota > Planctomycetia > Gemmatales > Gemmataceae > UBA4732. The sequence goes on along the minus strand of DATKHW010000597.1, from coordinate 731 downwards.
TGCGCACGTCGCGCTGGCCGGCCTGGCTGGACACGAGATCGACGCAGCTTTCCAGCAGCGCCCCGGCGTCGAAGACGCGCTTCTCCGGCAGCGGCGGCCGGGCGAAATCGAGGAGGGTGGTGGTGAGGCGCTCCAGCCGGCTCATCTCCTCCTCCAGCACGGCCAGGTCGCGGCCCACCAGGCCGACGCCGCCGGTGCGGTCGGCCGCCGACTGCACGAGGATCTTCATCGCCATCAGCGGGTTGCGCAGCTCATGGGCGAACCCGGCCGCCATCTGGCCGACGGCGGCCAGCTGCTCCGCCCGCAGCGCCTCGCGCTGGCTCTGCTGCAGCCGTTCCACCACGGCGCCGATCTGCTCCGCCATCCGCCGCAGCACCGCCTCCAGGCCGTCCACGCCCCGGCCGCCCGAGACGGCGATGGGGCCGACCACGCCGTTGAGCTTGCCCGCCGCGTCCAGCACCGGCACGCTGAGGCGGACCACGGAGCGGCTGACCGCCCGGCTGACGCCGTAGCCCGCCAGCACGCCGGTGACGGGTCCGCAAACTCCGAGAAGCAGCAGGCCGATCACCATGCGGCCGGTGGTCCGCTGGTTCTCCTCGCTGCCCTGCTGGATTTGCGTCTCGTTGTAGTCGAGGTAGTCCTGGGCCGGCGGCAGGATCGTTTGCGTCAGGGCCGTGAGACGGCGGACGGCGGCGGTTGCGGCAAGGTCTGGAGACCCTGCCGCAACCGCC
>DATKHW010000596.1:0-5532 GCA_035546275.1 Gemmataceae bacterium | reverse complement strand
CAGCGTGACCGGCTTGTCGATGGCGTACTGGAAGAAGTCGCCCAGCTTCGTCGCCGTGGCCGACGGCGTGACGCCCGACGCACCCAAGTTCATGCGCTCATCGAGCTTGGCTTTGACGCCGTTGGCGAACTGCTCATCTCTGGCAGCGAGGCGGTCGAAAGCGGCGACGGGCGCCTGGGGCGCGGGAATGCCGGCCCCAGCTCCGCCGAGGCCGAAGCCGCCTCCCGGCCCACCAGCGGGCGGCGGTGTGGCAGTGGCCACAGTCGGAGTCTTGCTCAGGTCATCGTTATAAGTGACCGGCCGCAGCGAGGCGAACAACTCGGGAACCACCGTCGGACGCGGCACGTACAGCGGCGTATACAGGTCCATCTGGAAGGAGATAGGCCGGCCGCTCACCAAGGCCATGCGGACATCCTTCCAGTCTTCATCTGTGGCGTTTTCGACGACGGCCCAACCTTGCAGGAACGGCTTGTCTTCCTTCTCCTTGCCCAGCACCAGCCGATAGCTCGTCTTCCAGATCGGATTCTCGATCACGTAACCGACGCGCACGTTCCGCTTGCCCTCGCCCACAAAATTGAGGGAAACCGCCTTCTTTTGGGTATCGTGCGACAGTGTCAGCGTCTCCAATGCCTTGCGTACTTCGTTGTCCATGATCGGATTGAGGAAGCGCACCCGCTGCACTTCGGACAATTTGACGCTCCTCATGCCGTCGGCGCACCACATATTGAGCAGCTCGACGTTGACCAATGCTCCCTGGCCGGCCGGCTGCTGCTGCGCCTCGACGCCCATGATGGCGCCGGTCATCGTGCCGGGCTGAGCGGCGTTGGCCTGCTGCAAAATGACTTCGACTTTCTCGCCGCGGGCCTGGTTGAGAATCTGCCCAAACGTCGGATTGGCCGACAGGTTCACCGCGAACGACTGCAGCGTCTTCTCGACCGGGGCGTTGCTGTCATACGACACTGCAGTAACATGCCCGCCGTCGAGGTCGCGCAGCACCATCGACTTGATCAAATCATTGATGTCGGAGACGGGGAAAGACAGATCGACGCGCGCATCGCCGTCGATGACGCCTTCGCGCTGGAAATAGCCCACGCCGCTGGAAAACAGCACCACCTGACCGATCGGTAGCTGAACCGACGTCTCGGACTGCGCGGCGGCCGCTTCTTTGGCGGAAGCGACCACGGCGGGCGGCTTGGGGGCGTCGGCGGCCGGCTTGGGCGGGTCGGCGAGCGAGCGAGTCAAATACGCGGTCAGGCCGACGACGGCCGCCAAGCCGGCCCCGGCCGCGAGCAAATAGGCGCGATGCATGATTGGTCCTTTCCTGGAAAGGCGTTCGCGAAATCTCCGCGCAGATACGACATGATTGAGACGATTTGGCGCCGCGCTTCGTTTGCTTCGCCGGAGAAATGTTGAGGCGCAAGCTGCCAAAACGGCCGGCGACGGCTCACTTCCGTTCCTCGATCTTCTTCGTGATCGCCAGGCTACGCGCAATCCCCTCCACTTCCTTCCGCAGCGCCTCTTGGTCGTCCGGCATCAGCCGCGCCGCCAGCGTCGCTCCGCCGTCGGCCTGCCGGGCCACGTAATAATCCATCAGCGCCTTCTGGTCCGCCGCCTCCGTTTCCAGCGCGAAATGCTCCAGTCCAAGCGCCGTCGTCTTCACCGGCTCGACGCGCAGCACCTTCACCTTCTTGCTCTCCAGCCAACTCCGCGACTCGTCCAGGAACTGCGCCCCCGTCGGAGTCCGCGCGGATGTGTCCACTGTAATTAACAGGCCGCTGCCGTCCGCGCCGTCCAGCCCCACCTGGCTGCCGCGCACTGCTCCAATGTGCCAGCGCCGGGGATAGAGGAACCGCACGCCCAGGTCCGGATTGTCATACAGCAACCGCGTGTCGTCGTCGTTGGGTTCCAGCGTCGCGCCTTTCAGCGCGTCGTCGCCGAGGTCGCGGCTGGTCACGTCCGCCTTGCGGCTCAGCACGTAGCGCCCCTCGACCCGGCCCATCTCTTTGCCGTCGGCGTCCAGCATGGCATGCACGCCCTTGAGATAGATGTAGCTCAGATAGCCCGATTCGAGATCGAACAAGTACCAGCCTACGAGCTGCTGCCGGTTGGGGCCGTCCTCGTCGCCGCCGCGAACCGTGCCGCTGAACGTCACGCGCGCCTGCCGGCGTCCGTCTCGCGGCGCGATTTCCTCCAGACGACACTCGATCTTGCCGTCGTCGATGTGGTCCAGGTCGGTTAGTTCGCGCACCGCGTCGGCGGTCACCGTCCACCGGTCGCCGATTTGGACGGCGTGATCGGGCAACATGCCGGTCAAGGCCGGAGTGAAAATGTCCGTCCGCACCAGGTCGATCTCGCTCCAGGTCAGCGGACCGTCGGGCGAGAACGGCGCCTTCGTGCCCTTCTCGCGCATCACTACCAGCCGGCGCACCGCCGGCCGCAGCGTCCCCTCGGACGGTCGGTCGGCCAGCGTCTTGTTGAAGTCGATGCGGCTGTAGAGGCGGATCGTCTTGTGTACTTCGCCGTTCTTGACGGTCAGCAGGCGCTCGTCGTAATCGATGGCGCTGTCGCCTTTGATCGAAACGGGCTTCGGCGTCGGCTGCCCCTTGTCGGCAGGCGGCGTCAAGGTCCCGGCGAGGTCCACCCGCGTGCTGATGCGATAGATGCGGCCCTCACGAATCGCTTCTGTCATTGTGACAGGATCGTCCGCCCGAACCGACGGCGCCGCAGCCAGGACCGCCAGCACCGTTGCCCAACCACATCGCTTGACAAGGGACGCCATGCGTTCTGCTCCGGGAAAGGGGATGTCGCGGCGCCGATGGCGCTCACGCCTGCTCGATTCTACCCGTCTGTCTCCGGCAAATGGGCCGCCCCCGCCGGTCTAGTGCGCGGGATGCGCGCTGCCCGTGGCGAAAAATTCCGCCTGGCGCGTGTTTTCTGGGTAACGAACGGACGGCTCCGGCGGTATTTAAGGGGTAAAGAATAAAGAGGGGCTTTTTTTTGCCCCGCTGGCGAAAGTGTTGGCGGGGCGTGCTGCAATCCCGACTGCCATCCTTGCATTTTTGAACAGATTTCCTGTAAAACTATACAGGAGATCATGTCGCAGCGGAGGGATTTGCGAGAGTTTCGGATCGCCGGTTTGGCGGATGCATTCGTCCTAAGCGCAAGCACAGCAAGGATATGCAAAAAGCAATGAAAGGAAAGCTCCCCAGAGGCGTCTAGTAGAAGGGATGGTGGTCTGGTTTTTGCAACACCATGCTGCGACGGACCCCAACGCATGGGGTCGAAAAAGCCGCCCGGCGGAACAGCGAATTACAGGGTGGCTGCCGCAGGGATGTCTTTACCCTCCCCCGACGCTCCTGTCCATACGGGAATGGAACGACCTCCGGGTCGGTAAAGAGAGATAAGCGGCGACGGCGCGGGGCCGATCCGAACCAGCGGCCGGTTCCGCGCATCTTGAGAGTGTGCTGTATCAGAAGGATCGGCCGACGCGGCGCGCCAACTTCCTCTTTTCTCTCCCAGTTATGAGCGCGCCGCACCCGGGGACATCGGCGGGACGGTCCTGTCGCGTTCGCCGGGTTCGGATGGAGAAGCGGATCGCGCGGCGTGGAGAAGGGTGGAACCCTTGGCTCAAAGGAGTGCAGCTGTGACGGGCTTCAAGCATGCATTGCTGAAACAGTTGACGGATCAACAGGTGCGGTTCGCGCCGCCGGCCCGACGGCTCGAACAGGCCGCGCAAGCCCGCAAGCTCCTCGCCGAGATCGATCCCGGCAAACGTTATCCGTACCAGTTCGTCTGCTTCCGGATCACCGGCTACCGACCGGAAGGCCATGCGGATGTGCTGATCGACGGCCTCGACCTGGCCGACGATCTGCAAGAGATGATTCGGCTTCTGGACGACATCCTCACCGTGGAGGAGGTCAGCCAGCGGCTCAACGTCTCGACCAAGACCATCCGCCGCTGGCGCAAGTTTGGACTGGAAGGCAAGCTGGTGATGTTCCAGGGCAAGCGTCAGCTGGGTTTCCGCCAATCGGCGGTGGACGCTTTCCTGGTGAGGAACGCCGATCGCGTGGAACGCGGCGGCCGATTTTCGCAGATGAGCGACGCCGAGCGCGAGGAAGTGCTGCGGCGAGCCAAGCGGCTGTCGCGCGCCCGCGGCGGCTCGCTCACCGAGGTCAGCCGGCGGATCGCCCGCCGATTGAACCGCTCCGTGGAGGCCATCCGGTACACCATCAAGAATTTCGACCGTGAGCACCCCGACCAGGCCTTGTTTCCGAACCTGACCGGACCGCTCAACGCGGAATCCAAACAAATCATCTATAACTCTTTTCGTCGGGGGATAACCGTGGATACTCTTGCCAGACAGTTTCAGCGCACGCGGACTTCGATGTACCGCGTCATCAACGAGGTGCGAGCCCGGCGTCTGCTGGAGCAGCCCCTCGACTATATGCCCAGCCCCGACTTCGACGACCGGGCGCTGGAATCGGTCATCCTCGCGCCGATGCCGGACGCCGAGGTATATGAGGCCAAGCGCCGTTCCATGCACGCTCCCAAGGACGTGCCGCCGGAATTGGCGTCCTGCTACGAATATCCGCTGCTCTCCAAGGAGCAGGAGCAGCACCAGTTCCGCAAGATGAACTACCTCAAGTTCAAGGCGTCGCAGCTGCGGAACCAGATGCGCAAGGAAGGCGATGAGTTCGACGTCGATCCGTCGCGCGTTCGCATCCAAACGCTCAGGGAGATCGAAGAGCTGCAAGCCGAGGCCAACGTAGTGAAGGAGATGCTCATCCAGGCCAACATGCGGCTGGTGGTGAACATCGCCAAGAAGCACTCCGCCCAGGCGGAGAACTTCTTCGAGCTGCTGTCCGACGGCAACATGTCGCTGATCCGGGCGGTGGAGAAGTTCGATTACTATCGCGGCTTCAAGTTCAGCACCTATGCCAGCTGGGCGATCATGAAGAACTTCGCCCGCAGCATCCCGGAGGACAAGCACCGCCGCGAGCGCTTCATCACCGGCCACGAGGACATGTTCGACGCGACGCAGGACAAGCGGACCGACGAACACGAAATGCTGGCCACCCAGGAGCGGGCGACGCACAGCGTCAACCGCCTCTTGGAGTTCCTGGAGCCGCGCGAGCGCGAAATCATCCGGATGCGGGCCGGCATGGACGAGAACGGCAAGAACGTGACCTTGGAAGAAATCGGCCGCAAGTTCGGCATCACCAAGGAGCGCGTCCGCCAGCTGAACGCCCGCGCCATGAGCAAACTGCGGGCGATCGCCAAGGAGAAGGATTTCGACATTTTGTGAGAGGAAATCTCACGCAAAGACGCAATGGCCGCAAGGGAGAGGAATCTTCCTTGCGGCTTTTGTTTTGCGCCTTGGGGCGTTTGAGTGTGGGCCATGCCGCCGTCGCTGATTTTTTTCTTGCCCTTGGGCCGTGCTTCGGTTAGCTTCCTATTTATCTCCCGAAATGGAGAAGCGACGGCCGACTGTCAGCGGCGGGGGGTGCGTCCGCAGACCGGCGTTTGTTATGC
>DATKHW010000595.1:0-22763 GCA_035546275.1 Gemmataceae bacterium | reverse complement strand
CTGCTGCTGGGCGGCATGGCGCGGGCCGACGCTCCCTTGCCTCTGCAGCAGATCTCCGCACCCGAAAATCTGGCGCCGATCACCGTCGTGCCGCCGGACGGCCTGATGGCGCCGCCGCCTATCAAAACAATTCAAAAGGCCAAGCCGCACGATGCATTCGCCGATCAGCAGCTGCCGGTGATCCCCGCCCAGGCCATGTCCCCGGGCGGCGACGCCTCCTCTGGGGAGTATCAGTACCTCGTCCAGCCGCCTAGCGCCGAGCGAATCTTTACCCTGGAGTCGGAGGCCGAGCTGTTTAAGCGCATGCAGCAGGAATGGCGCGACGCCGGCCACACGGACCAGCTGCCCTTCCCCGACGAGCCGATCATCTCCCGCGACAAGTACCTGGGCCGGGCCTGGCCGCAGTACACGGAGATTGCAGAGCCGAATTTCGTTTGCTACAAGCGGCTGATGTTCGAGCAGCTCAACTACGAGCGGCAGGGCTGGGACCTCGGCGTCCTCGATCCGCCGTTGTCGACCGGCAAGTTTTTCGCGGATATCGTTTTCTTGCCGTACCACGCGTTCAGCGATCCGTTCCGGACGTTTGAATGCAGCGCCGGTTACTGCCTGCCCGGCGATCCGACGCCGCTGCTGCTCTATCCGCCGGAACGCAGCGCCAGCGGCACGGTGGCCGAGGCCGGCGCCATTCTCGGCGTGTTCGCCGTCTTTCCGTGATCACAGAGCGCGGCGAGCCGGGGGCGTAAGCCCCCGGATGGAAGGTGCAGGGATTGTATCTTCCATCCGGGGGCTCACGCCCCCGGCTCGCCACAGGTTCCCCTCTTCGCGCCTACCGTCGACGACCGCCGGCCTATGATGAGAGCAGAGGCCGGAGGAACCGACGCCATGGCCCACTCCCACGCATCGACCGGCGCCCGCCTGGCCTTCTCCATCGCGCTGACGTCGGCGTTCGTTGTCGGCGAAGGGATCGCCGGCTATTTCGCCAACAGCCTGGCCCTCCTCTCCGACGCCGGCCACAACTTCGCCGACGTGCTGGCCTTGCTCCTGTCGTGGTACGCCCATCGCATGGCCCGCCGACCGGCCGACGCCCGCCGCACCTTCGGTTATCACCGCGTGGGCGTGCTGGCCGCCCTGGTCAACGCCGTCTTCCTGGTGGTGCTGGCGCTGGTGATTTTCTGGGAGGCGGCGCAGCGGCTGGCGTCGCCGCAGCCGGTCCAGCCCGGCCTCATGATCGGCGTCGCCCTCGCCGCCGTCGCCGTCAACGGCGTCGTCGGCTTGTGGCTGCACAAGGAGGCCAAGCACGACCTCAACGTCCGCAGCGCCTATCTGCACATACTGGGCGACGCCGCATCGGCGTTGGGCGTCGTCCTGGCCGGCGTCGTAACGGCCCTGACCGGATTTGCGGCCGCCGACGCCGTTGCGTCGTTCTTGATTGGGGCGCTGATTTTAGCGAGTTCCTGGGGTATTCTGCGCGAGGCGGTGGACGTGCTGCTGGAGGCGGCTCCGAAGGGCCTGGATGTGAATGCGCTGGCCAAGGCCCTCAAGGATTTGCCGGGCGTCCGCAGCATCCACGACCTGCACGTCTGGACGGTGGCGTCCGGCGTGGCGGCGTGCAGCTGTCACCTGGTCGTGCCGGAGCAGACGGTGCGGGCCGGCCAGCAGGTGCTGCGAGCGGCGGCCGAGCTGCTGCGCGAACGGTTCGGCGTGGCGCACACGACGATTCAAGTGGAAGTCGAAGGCTGCGATCCGGACGATCTCTATTGTCGGATTCATCCGGCGGGACACGACCACGACGGCTGTGACCACGAACATCCGCACGGGCCGATGGAAGCGAAGTCGCGGCCATGAGGCGACGGCCGCGGTCACGGCAGCGGCAGATACGGCCGGGCGAAGACGAACCCGGCCAGGACCAGACCGGACAGCAACACCAGGACCGACAGCACGATGGAGAACCAGGCGCCGCCCGCAACCGGTTCTTCCGGCGGCGGCGCGGCCATGTGCCGGGCGTCCGGCGGCAGGGCGGCGGGCCGGCGCGGGGGCGGCGGCAGGGGACGCGGCGCCGCCGGAATCGGGCGCGTCGGCGCCAGGCGGGGCGGCGGCTGACCTTGCAGCGGGATGGTTTGCGGCGGCTCCGGCCGGCCGCGCGGGGCGTTGAGCGGAGCGGGGGCGGCCGTGTTGGCGAGGTCCGCATCCAAGTCCCGCATGTTGGCGAATGGGGCGGTTTCCTCTTCCACCACCGGCCGAGCGGCTTCCGGCGCCAAGGTGCCGTCGATGTCCAGCACCGGAGCCGTCCCCGGAATGCCGGCCGCGGGACGCCGCTCCTCGCCGTGCAGCGTCCGCAGCAAATCCTCCGCCACGTCGGCCGGGTAATTCACGCGCAGGTCCTTCACATAGGTCAAGACGTCCGGCGCCTTGAGCGCCTCGGCGAACGAGGCGTAGGGCTTGAGCATGTGATGCGGATTGACCTTGAGCAGCCGCAGCCGCAGCCGCTCCGCCTCGTCGGCTCGGCCGGCCGTCTGGGCCGCGTCGGCCGCCAGCACCAGGAAGCGATCGCGCATCTGCGGCTGACGCTGCCGTTCGTACCAATCGGCGAGTTCGCGGTAGACGCGGAGGAGGTTTTCGTGGGGGTGCATGACGCAGCTACCTCGGCCGGACAGGATTGGCCCAATAGCTAGAATAGGAGGAACCGCCGCCAGGAAGAAGGGGGCGGGGCGCGGCGGCTTCCTGGTGCCGGGGCTCCGCCCCGGCACGCACTGCCCGGCAGGCTCTGCTTGCCGGATGGACGCCAGGCAGAGCCTCGCCAGCAGCGCGCTCCCAGGCGGAGCCCGGGAGCGAGGGAGCGGGGCGCGGCGGCGGGAGCGATTTCCCATGGCTGAAGACAAATCCGCTCCGCTTTCGGGGCTGCGCGTGCTGGACGCCTCGCGGGTGCTGGCCGGGCCGTTCTGCGGTCAGCTGTTCGGCGATCTCGGCGCCGAGGTGCTGAAGATCGAGCGGCCCGGCGCCGGCGACGAGACGCGCGAATGGGGTCCGCCGTTCGTCGGCGACCTCAGCGCGTATTACCTCTCCTGCAACCGCAACAAACGCGGCCTCACGCTCGATCTGTCCCATCCCGAGGGAGTGCGCATCTTCCGCGAGCTGTCCCACCGCAGCGACGTCGTGCTGGAGAACTTCCGCGCCGCCAGCGCCGCCAAGCTGGGACTGAGCCCCGCCGAGCTGCTGGCGGTGAATCCGCGTCTGGTTGTCTGCTCCATCTCTGGATTCGGCCGCACCGGGCCGTGGAGCGATCTGCCGGGATATGACTTCGCCGTGCAGGCGCTGAGCGGATTGATGAGCATCACGGGACCAGCGGACGGCGAACCGTACAAGGTCGGGGTCGCCGTGACCGACGTGCTGACCGGCCTGTATGCGGCCGTGTCGGTGCTGGCGTGTCTGCGGGCGCGGGAGCGGACCGGACATGGTTACGCCATCGACCTGGCCCTTCTCGACTGCGCCGTGGCGGCGCAGGTGAACGTGGCCCAGGCCTATCTCAGCAGCGGAGAGAATCCGCCGCGCCAGGGCAACGCCCATCTGCAAATCGTGCCGTACCAGCTGTTCGCCACGGCGGATACCTGGCTGGTGCTGGCGGTCGGCAACGACGGCCAGTGGCGGCGCTTCTGCCGCGCGGCGAGCAAGCCGGAATGGGCCGCCGATCCGCGCTTCGCCGAGAACCCTTCGCGCGTGGGCGCCCGTTCGATCCTCGTGCCGATGGTGACGGAAGTCATGCGGACCAAGACGACCGCCGAATGGCAAGAAGCGCTGACGGCGGCCGAGGTTCCTCATGCGCCGGTGTGGACGTATGCGGATGTGTTTCGTGGCCCCCAGGCGGCGGCGCGGCGGCTGCGCGTGGAGGTGCGCGACCCGGCGGGTCGGCCGGTGGACCTGGTCGGGCCGCCGTTTCACATCGGCGGAGCGGCCCTGCCGACGCCGACGGCGCCGCCGACGCTGGGCCAGGACACGGCGAAGCTGCTGACGGAATTGCTGGGGATGGACGCGGCGCAGGTGGATGAGTTGCGGCGGCAGGGGGTGATCTGAAGATTCACCACAGAGTCACAGAGAACACAGAGAAGGGCAAAACAGGATCTTCTCTCTGTGTTCTCTGTGACTCTGTGGTGAATCTTCTATTCAGCTTCCCGCCACCCACGGGGCATCCGCCGGCCGCCAATCGACTAGCTCCTCCGGCTTGAACCACAGCGCGATTTCCGTCTTCGCGTTGTCCACGCTGTCGCTGCCGTGGATGAGGTTGTTCTGCACGCTGATGCCGTAGTCGCCGCGGATCGTCCCCGGCGCCGCCTTGGCCCCGTCGGTCGGACCGATCAGGCTCCGCGCCACGGCCACCGCCTCCCGCCCTTCCAAAACCAGCGCCGTGGTCGGCCCCGCGGTCAAAAACTGCAAAAGCGAGTCGTAAAAGGGCTTGCCCTTGTGGACGGCGTAGTGCTGCTCCGCCAGCGCCCGGCTCGCCTGCACCAGCTTCAGCCCCGCCAGCCGCAGCCCCTTCCGTTCAAATCGCTCCAGCACCGCCCCCGCCAGCCGGCGCTGCACGCAGTCGGGCTTGAGCAGGATCAGCGTTCGCTCCATGATGCCTCCCTTTTCGGAGAGATTCCCTCGCCAGGCCGGCCCACGCGGATCGGCGAGCGTCATTGTAGGGGTCGGACCGGGCCGGCGGCGACCGCCGGCGTCCTCACCAATCTTTCACCCGCTATTCATTAGGTTTCGGGCCGAATTGCGGTATCTATCACTCTGTCGGCCGACCTGCCTCAACGGGGTCGCACCAGCGACCCGGAGTCATCCCTTTTTTCTCTCACGGAGGTCCCCCCATGAAGCGGAAGGGTTTCACCCTGATCGAGCTGCTGGTGGTGATTGCGATCATCGCTATCCTCATCGGCTTGCTCCTGCCCGCCGTTCAGAAAGTCCGCGACGCCGCCGCTCGCATGAGCTGCGGCAACAACCTCAAACAGATCGCGCTGGCCGCCTTCAATTTCGAGTCGGCCAACGGCCGGTTCCCGTCCGGCATCAACATTCCCCTCAAGACCCAGGACAACGTCTCGGGGTCGCTGACCGGTTCGGCGGCCAATGAGTTCGGCCCCGCCCCGATCGCGAACCAGTTCGTCTCCTGGCCCGAAGCCCTCTTTCCCTACATGGAGCAGGGCAACCTCTGCAACACGCTGAACCTGGCCGCCAGCCAGTACGCCAACCTCGGCACGGCCCCGACCTTCCCCGGCGCCCAGCCGGTCAAGATGCTCGTCTGCCCCGCCGACCTGCTGCCCAATCCGCCGGTCGTCGTCGGCTACGACAACTACTACTACGGCATGACCAGCTACGGCGGCGTCGCCGGGACCGTATCCAATTACTACACCAACGCGACCCTGGACGGCTGCTTTTACGTCAACAGCAGCGTCCGCATCTCCGACATCCTCGACGGGACGAGCAACACGCTCTTCTTCGCCGAGCGCTATCACAACGATCCCAACTGGACCGCGGCCAGCACCGGCACGTCGAACCTGGCGATCACCACCTACGGCGCCTGGGTCTGGACGAACCCCACGGCGATGGAGGACCTGACGCTGGGGACCGAAGTGCCGATCAACTACCTGATCCCCGCGGGCCAGACCGGCTACAACGCCACCGACCCGCGCCTGAACGCCATCGGCAGCGGCCACACCAACGGCGCCAACACGGTCTTCGCCGACGGTTCGGTGCATTTCCTGACGAACTCGACGTCCCTGTCCGTGCTGCAGGCCTTCGGAACGCGGGCCGGCCGCGAGCCGGTCAGCCTGCCGTAAGCGCCGGACGGTCCGGCGGCGCTCGCCGCCGGTCCGTCCTTTCCTGATCTCTTACTTCTTTTCATCGGGATTACACCTATGAAGGGCGACATCGCATGGGCGCTTCGCCGCTTTGGGCCGATCGCCGTTTTGCTGGCGGCCGGCTGCGGCGGCAAACAGGCGGCGTTCAACGAGAAAGTGGAAGGGACCGTCAAGATCGACGGCGCCCCGCTGACGCAGGTGATGGTAGAGTTCGTCCCCGACGACGCGGCCGCTGGCGCCCCGACGGCCACGGGTTACACGGACGGAAAAGGTCATTTCCAGCTGACGCACGACAAGAACCAACCCGGCGCCGCGCTGGGCAAGCACCACGTGATCCTCGTGCAAGGCCGACCCGGCGGCGCCCAGGGCGACCGCGACGCGCAACCCGACGCACCCGCCGCGGCGCCGCTGCCCCAGGTGTACACCATCGCCGCCAAAACGCCGTTGCAGGTGGAAATCACCGCGACGCAGCACACATATGATCTAACCGTGTCGTCTCAGGGCGCATCGTCGGAGGGAGGGAGAGGCCGGGACGATTAGCCACGGCGGTCGGATCGGCTCCGCGCTTTGGTGCGCCCGGTGCGCCGCCGCCGCCGGAACGCCAAAGGTCGGCGCAAACGAACGCGGCGGGTGGAACCGGGTTGCACCGGCTCCGCCCGCCGCGTTCTCTATGTAATCGAGCCGAAGCTCGTTTGGCTGGCGTGCGTCCCTTCACCTCTGTATGTTGATTCGTCAGGCAGGCCGGACAATTTTTCTCGGCGCCCGTCGTCGCTATAATGGCGGGGTGCGACGGCCGACCCGGCCGTCCCGGTTCACCCCCGAGGTCCGCATGGCTGCGTCTGTTCCCGTCAGCCCGCCCACGCCCGGCGATACGCGACCGCCGCGCGTCCTGATCGCCGACGACAACGTGCAGGGGGCGGAGCTGCTGGAAGCCTACCTGAGCGCCAGCGGCTATGAGCTGCGCACGGCGACCGACGGCGAACAGACGCTGCAGCAAGTCGCGGCCTGGCAGCCCGACCTGATTCTGCTCGACATCATGATGCCGCGGCTCAGCGGCTTTGAGGTGTGCAAGCGCCTCCGAGCCGACCCCGCCACGCGCGACGTCGCCGTCCTGATGATCACCGCCCTCGATCAGCCCAGCGACATGGACCGCGCTATCGACGTCGGCGCCGACGATTTCCTGTCCAAGCCGATCAAGAAGAACGCACTGCTCCTCCGCGTGCGTTCCATGCTGCAAAGCCGCATGTACAAACGCCAGCTCGACCGCCTCCTCGGCTACATCGAGGGGGTGGAACGCGGCGAATAGTCCGTTGTCCGTTGCCGGCCGCGGACGGCGTTATGTCGCGGTGTACCGTGCAATCGGCGACAGGACAGCAGCGGCGCCCCACAACGGACCACGGACCACGGACAAATGCCGCGTGTCGTCCTCCTGCCGAAGCGCGCCCGCCCGTTTTACGGCCGCCATCCCTGGGTCTACGCCGGCGCGATCGCCTCCGTGGAGGGCGAGCCGGCCGACGGCGACGTGGTCGATCTCGTCTCGCACGCCGGCCATTTCATCGCCCGCGGCCTTTTCAACAGCCGCAGCAAGATCCGCGTCCGTCTCTGCAGCTGGGACGCAGCCGTCGAGCTGGACGACGCCTTTTTTCGCGATCGGCTGACGGCCGCCGTCCGTCTCCGCACCGCGCTCGGCCTGGACGCGCCCGGCGGCGCCTGCCGGCTGGTCTTCAGCGAGGGCGACGGCCTGTCCGGCGTCACGGTGGATCGCTACGACCGCTGGCTGGTGGTGCAGCTCACTTCCCTGGGACTGGCCCGGCGGCGCGAGCAGCTGACCGGAATCCTCGTGGAGATGCTGCGGCCGGAGGGGATTTACCTCCGCACCGAGCGCGGCATCGGCCAGCTGGAAGGGCTGGAATTGCAGGACGGTCTGCTCTGGGGACGGGCGCCGGAGGGGCCAGTCGTCATCGAAGAGCATGGTTTGCGCTTCCGCGTCAACCTGGCCGAGGGGCAGAAAACCGGCTTCTATCTCGACCAGCGCGACAATCGCCAGGCGGTCGCCCGTCTCGCCGCCGGCCGAGCCGTGCTGGACGCCTTCTGCTACAGCGGCGGTTTCGGTCTGCACGCCGCCCGCGCCGGCGCCCGATCCGTCCTCGGCGTGGATCAATCGGAGCCGGCCCTGGCCCTGGCGCGCGAAAACGCTGCTTTGAACGGTCTGAATCAGCTGGAATTCCTTCGCGGCGACGTGTTCGTGCAGCTGGAGGCTTTGGCGGCGCGCGGCGCCCGCTTCGGCCTGATCGTGCTGGACCCGCCGAAGTTCGCGCGGGACCGCCGGGCGGTGGATGAGGCCATGCGCGGCTATCGCCGCCTGCAAACTCTCGCGCTGCGCCTGCTGGAACCGGAAGGGTTTTTGGCGACTTGTTGTTGCTCCGGTCTCATCACGGCGGATATGCTGGAGGAGTTGCTGGGACAATTGGCCGCCGAGGAAAAGCGCGACATCCAGATCGTCGAACGCCGCGGGCCGTCGCCCGACCATCCCGTCTCGGCGTCGTGCCTGGAATCGCACTACCTCAAGTGTCTCGTCACCCGGGTTCGTTGACATCCCAGGAAAGGAACGTGTGCCAATGATGCTTCGCCGTTCGATCGGGTTGTGCGCCGTGTGCGTATTGGCGGCCGTCGCGTCGGCTCGCGCCGGTGAGATCGACAAGTATTTGCCGGAAGACACCGAAATGGTCGTCTCGATCAACGTCCGGCAAATCCTCGATTCCGACCTGTACAAGAAAAACGTCGGCGACGCCGGCCGCGACGCGCTCAAGAGCCTCGGCGGCGAGGTGCAGGACGCCCTGGACGACCTCGGCTTCGACCCGTTCAAGGACCTCGATCGCGTCATCGTGGCAGGCCCGGCCGGCGGCGAACAGGACCGCGGCCTGGTCATCGCGCATGGCCGATTCAACCTCGACAAGTTCCGGGCCAAGGCCGAGAAAACGGCCAAGGACGACCCGAATATGCTGAAAATCCACAAGATCGGCGACGGCGACGGCAAATTCCTGGTTTACGAAGTGCAGGTGAATGACCAGGCGCCGAACGTGTTCGTCGCTTTGGCCGACGACGCCACGCTGCTGGCGTCGCCCGGCAAGGACTACGTCGTGGACGCCATGCGCAAGGTCAACGCCAAGGAGCCGCCCACCCTCAAGAACATGCAAATGCAGGAATTGCTGGGGCGGATGAACACCAAGCAGTCCATTTCCGTGGCGATGCTCGGCGCCGCGCTGACGGAGGGCGCTCCGCAGGAAGTCAAAGACCTGTTCGGCAAGATCGACGTGGTCGGCGGCGGCGTGACGATCGGCGACGACATCAAAATCGAGCTGGCGGGGACGGCCAAGAGCGAGGACGACGCCAAGCAGGTGGTCGAGAGCCTCGAAAACTACTTAAACCAGGCCCGATTGCTGGCCGCCGCCCTGGCCTTCTCCAAGAACAACAAGGTCGGCGCCCTCGTCGAGCTGATTAACAGCGTCAAGATAACGGCCAAGGAAAAGACTGTAGTGGTCAAGGCGGGGCTGAGCGCCGATGCGATCGATTCGCTGATGAAACAGGACAAATGAGCCGGAAGTAGTTTCTATCGGAGTGCAGGCGGCTCGCCTGCACCACGGCGACTGTCTCTTCCACAGGGGAGGGAATGCCGATGTATCCATCCGCTCGCTGCTTGCTCCTTCTCGCCGGCGCCGTTCTGGTCGGATCGGGTCGCGCCGACGACGGGGAGAAATACAAATACATCCCCGCCGACGCGGACATGGTGGTTTCCATCAGCATCCGCCGGCTCGTCGATTCGGACGTCTTTCAGAAATACGGCAAGCCGGGCGCCGTCCAGGGCTTTCAGGATCCGCAGGTCCGATTGCTCCTGGCGGCCCTCGGTCTGGACCCGCTGCGGGACGTGGACAGCCTGGTGCTTTCGTCGTCCGGCGATGTCGCGGACAACCCGCGCGTGCTGCTGGCGGTTCGCGGTACGTTCGACGTGGCTAAGATTCACGCCGCCGCCGACCTCTTCGCCAAGGCGAACCCGGCCGCGCTCAAGATCGACCAGACGAACGGTTTGACGATTTACGAAGGCGTGAAAGCAGGCCGGACGGTTTACGCCAACCTCGACGCTTCCGTCATGCTGGCTTCGACCGACCGGGATTACCTGATCCAGGCCGTCCAGAATCCGTCGCCGGGTCCCAGTCCGGCCATGAAGAACGCCCTGGCCAAAACGCCGACGGACGGCGAGATTGCCGTCAGCGTGGTCGTGACGGACGCGATGAAAAAACGGCTGTCGCAATCGACCTGGCAGGGCAGCAAACTGGCGCCGAAGTTGGAGATGATCACGGCCTCGGTCCACGTAACGAAGGAAGTGACCACCACGGTGGGAATCTGCACGACCGACGCAGCGGCGGCCGCCGACGTGAAGGGAATGCTGGATGAGCACAAGAGCTGGCTGCTGGGACTGCCGGTGTTCCAACCCGGCCCGTTGGGTTCTTTGTTCCTGGACGTGCATCACAACATCACGATCGCCCGGGACGGCAGCTCCGTGCAAGTCAGCATCCGACTGACCGAGGACATGCTCGACAAGGCGGATAAGCTGAAGAACGACGCCAAGGATAAACCGGATAGGTGACGGCGAGCCGGGGGCGTCAGCCCCCGGACGGACGGTGCAATCGCCGAAACGATCATCAGGGGGCTTACGCCCCCCGCTCGCCGGTCAAATCACCGCGCCCGCCGGCACCACCGCCCCGCGCGGGATCACCACGATGCCGTCGCGGATCACGTAATTGTCCCCCTCGTCGTTCTGGACGCCGCGGCGGTTGACGATGTGTGCGTTGTGGCCGATGCGGCACTCCTTGTCGAGGATGGCGCGCTCAATCACCACGTCGTCGCCGATGATCAGATCGGGCACCCCGCGCGTCTGGTTGGCGGCGCGCTCGGCGTCGTTCTCGTAACGGTCGGCGCCGAGCATGATCACGTCGCGCAGCGTCACGTTATGACCGATCCGGCTGCGGACGCCGATCACGCAGCGCTCCAGATCGGCGCCGGGATGGATCACGCAACCGTCGCTGACCAGCGTTTGATTGAGCCGGGCGCCGCTCAGGCGCGAGGCCGGCAGGAAACGCA
The DNA here is from genome assembly GCA_035546275.1 of Gemmataceae bacterium. Classification (GTDB taxonomy): domain Bacteria; phylum Planctomycetota; class Planctomycetia; order Gemmatales; family Gemmataceae; genus UBA4732. The sequence goes on along the minus strand of DATKHW010000595.1, from coordinate 11,787 downwards.
TGCGCGTGTAGATTGTGCCCTCCGGCGAGGAGAAATCGAACGGCGGATCGTCGCCGGCCAGGGCGAGATTGGCATCGTGATAGGCCTTGATGGTGCCGAGGTCTTCCCAGTAGCCGTCGAACATGTGGGCGAAGACGCGGTGCGACTTGATGCTGCGCGGGAACACTTCCTTGCCGAAATCGGTGGCCAGCGGCCGGCTGTTGAGCAAGTCGAGCAGGGCCTTGCGCGCGAACAGGTAGATGCCCATGCTGGCGAGGTACGGCCGGCCGTCGCCGCGGAAGCCGCGACGCCGCAGCCAGTCCTCGGAAGTCCGCAGCGGCTCGACGGCCTCGTCGGTCTGCGGCTTTTCGACGAAACCCACGACTCGGCCGGCGTCGTCGAGGCGGACGATGCCGAAGCCGCCGACCTGATCGCGCGGCACCGGCAAAACGGCGATGGTCACGTCGGCCTCGGTTTCCTCGTGCGTTTTCAGCAGCTGGCGGAAGTCCATGCGATAGAGCTGATCGCCGGAGAGAATCAGGACGGCGTTGGCGGAGTCTTCGACGACATAACGGACCTGTTGCCGCACGGCGTCAGCGGTGCCCTGATACCAGTCCTGGGCTTCGTTGGTCTGCTGGGCGGCCAGCACCTCGACGAATCCGCGATCGAACGGATCGAATTTATAGGTGTTGGCGATGTGGCGGTGCAGGCTGACGCTGAGGAACTGAGTCAGGACGTAGATGCGGTTGCAGGCGCTATTGATGCAGTTGCTGATGGGGATGTCGATGAGGCGGTACTTTCCGGCCACGGGCACGGCGGGCTTGCTGCGCAGCTGAGTCAGCGGATAGAGGCGCGTACCTCGGCCGCCGCCGAGGATGAGGCTGAGGACGTTTTGCATGAGGGCACCGCGGGTTGGTCGGGGCGGGTCGGCGGACCGAGGGCCGACCGGCGCAGGTATGTTATTACACGAGAAGGCGAGCGGCGAAAGAAGAAACAGCGAGGGGAGGGCGTCAGCCCCCTGATGGAGCGACGAATCAGGGGGCTGACGCCCCCCGCTCGCCCAATACACTGCAAAACGTGCGCCCCGACGCGATCGCCGGAGGGTCTGGCCCGTGCAGTACTATTTCTTTCACCTGATGTCGTGGCCGTATCTTCCCGCCGATTTCGACGCGACCTGCGACTCCGCCTGGGTGTGGCTCCCTAACCACCTTTACGACCCCGAAAAGGGCGCTGATCTCTACCAGAACTACATCGACACGCTGGCCTACGCCGACCAGCTCGGCTTCGACGGCATTTGCGTCAATGAGCATCATCAAAACGCCTACGGCCTGATGCCGTCGCCCAACCTGATCGCCGCCGCCCTGACGCAGCGAACGCAGCGCTGCAAGATCGTCGTCATCGGCAACGCCCTGCCGATGTACAATCCGCCGCTGCGCGTGGCCGAGGAATTCGCCATGCTCGACGTGATGAGCCGCGGCCGACTCGTCGCCGGCATGGTCATCGGCGGCGGGCCCGAATATTACTCCTACCAGGTCAACCCCACCCATGCCCGGGAGCGCTTCCGCGAGGCGCTCGACCTCATCGTCAAGGCGTGGACCACGCCGGGGCCGTTCCTCTGGAACTCGAAGCACTACTTCTTCCGCTACGTCAATCCCTGGCCGCGGCCGTTGCAGCAGCCGCACCCGCCGATCTGGATTCCCGGCGCCGGCAGCCTGGAAACCATTGAATTCGTCGCCCAGCGCCGCTACGCCTACATGGGCATCCCCTACTTTCATATCACCACGTTCCAGCGCGTCTTCGACCTGTTCCGCGAAGCCTGCGGCAAGGCCGGCTACGAAGCATCGCCGCAGCAGATGGGATGGGGCGTGCCGATCTACGTCGCCGAGACCGACGCCCAGGCCCGGCGCGAATTCGAGCCGCATTTCTGGTACTTCGTGCGGAAGCTCATGAAGAACATCAGCCTGGCCCCGCCCGGCTACACGTCGCCGCGCTCCGCCCTGGCCATTCTCAAAAACCGCGGCACGTTCCTGGCCGAGAAGCACACCTGGGACGAGGTGGAGGAAGGCGTCTACGCCATCGTCGGCAGCCCCGACACGGTGCGGCAGATGCTCGACCACTACCGCAAAAAGCTCGGCGTCGGCGTGGTGCTGACGGGGTGCCAGACCGGCACATTGGCGCATGAATTAGCCCGCAAAAGTATGGAATTACTAGCACGAGAGGTATTGCCGCATGTTCGAAGCGCTCAAGAAGCTGAAGTACGGCGCCAGGGTGCTGTTATCCGGTAGGGGCGGCGAAGCGGAGACGATTGACGTGTGCGGCCGGCCGACGGTCCTCATGCACGGCGGCGACGGCCCGCCGTTCGTCTATCTGCACAGCACGCTCGGCGAGTCGTTCCGCTGGCTGCCGCCGTATCAGGCGTGGGCCAAGCATTTCACGGTCTACGTCCCGACCCATCCGGGTTTCGGCAAGAGCGGCGGCTTCGAGCAGATCGATTCCGTCGAGGACATGGCGTTCCATTACATCGAGCTGTTCGACGCGCTGGGCCTCGGCGAAATGATTCTGGGCGGCGTCAGCCTCGGCGGATGGATCGCGGCAGAGATTGCGGTGCGCTGGCCGGAGCGCATCAAGAAGTTGTGGATTTCGGCGGCGCCGGGGCTTTGGGTAGACGAGGAGCCGTTGCCGGACCTGTTTCGCGAAATGACGGATCGCAAAAAGGTCCGGGAGCGGCTGTTCCATGATCCGCAGGGATACATGGCCAAGCTGGTGATCGCCGACCACGCCGACGAGGAGCAAATGCTGGCGGCGTACCAGGCGCTGACGGTGCTGGCGCGGCTGGTGTGGGAAAGACCGTACGATCCCAAGCTGGCGCAGCGGCTGCACCGGATTCAGTGCCCGACGCTGCTGCTGTGGGGGGCCAACGACCGGCTCGTTCCGCCGGCCTACGGCGAGGCGTATCGCAAGCATCTGGCCCATGCCGAATGGCAGGTGATCCCGCAATGTGGGCACATGGCGATGTTTGAGAAAGAGGCGGAGTTTGTGGAGGCCGTGACGCGGTTTTGCCGGTAAGCCGGTCAAGTTTCGGCCGCCGTGCGGATTGACTCCCGCGCGGAAATTGGCTATCCGCAGCGCCGTCGCTGGGTTGGTCTTTACATCCGCGGGCGAATGGAGTGAAATCGGCCCCCCGGAACAGGCCGCGCGGCTGCGGCCGGAGAGAAGGGCAGCGCATGGAGGCGACCCGTTTTCTCATCGTGCTCGCCGACGACTTCGGCATCGGCCCCGAGACCTCGCGCGGCATTCTGGAACTCGCGGCCCGCGGCGTCGTCACCGGAACGGTGCTGCTCGTCAATTCGCCGTATGCTTCCGAGGCCGCGGCCGCCTGGCGACGGGCCGGCGCCTCGCTGGAGCTGGGCTGGCATCCGTGCCTGACGATGGACCCGCCTCTCGCCGGCGCCGACCGCGTGCCGAGCCTGGTGGGGCCGGACGGCTGCATGTGGCCGCTGGGGAAGTTCCTGGTCCGGTTGGCGACCGGCCGCATCCGCTCCCAAGAGATTCACCGCGAACTCTCCGCTCAGTACGACCGCTTCGTTGAACTGGTCGGCCGGCCGCCGTCGGTCGTGAATTCGCACCAGCACGTGGCGCTGTTTCCTCCGGTCGGCCGTCTGCTGCGGCGATTGCTGCAAGGGGTGCAGCCGCCGCCGTTCGTGCGCCGTCTCGGCGAGCCGACGTCGATGCTGGCCCGCATTCATGGCGCCCGGCTCAAGCGGGCCGGTCTGTCGAGTCTGGGCCGCTGGGCGGCGCGCCCCTGGCGACGAACAGGATTTCCCGGAGCGGACTGGCTCGCCGGCGTCACCGATCCGAAATGGGTGCAAGACCCGGCGTTCTTCACGCGCTGGCTGGTGCGTATGCCGGGCCGGGTCGTGGAGCTGGCTTGCCATCCCGGGCGGCTGGACGTCACGCTGGACGGCCGCGACGGCGACGGCCTGCAACGGCGCCGCGAGGACGAGCACCGCCTGCTGGCCGACCCGTCTTTCGACGAGGCTTGCCGGCGAGCCGGCTTCCGGCGCGTCGCCCCGTCGGAATGGGTGAGACTCGCCGCCGCGCTCCCCCGCGCCGCCTGACCCTCAAGGACGAGTGAAGTGGTAACCAGGGGTGCCCACGCATGACAGCCGACGGGAAGCCGCGAGCGGCGCAGCGCATCACCTGGACCCATGCGGCCGTCGCCGCCTGGGCCATAATGTTCGCGGTCGTCGCCGTCCGGGTCGTGGTTCAGCCCAATTCGCACGATTGCTGGAAGCCGTTCTACGAAGCGGCCGGCCGCAACTGGCTGCACGGCGTCGATCTGTACCAAAACACCTTCGCCACCTGCCGCTACAGCCCGCTCATCAACGCGCTGTTCGCCCCATTGGCCCTGGCGCCGAGCACGGTCGGCGCCTTGCTGTGGCGCGGGATTTTGGCCGGCGCCTTTCTCGGCGGCATGTTCTGGCTGCTGCGCGTCTGCGCCGCGCCGACCTGGACGCGGACGCATTGGGCCTTGGCGTTTCTGATCGTCTTCCCGCTGGCGGCCAGCAACATCAACGCCGGCCAGGCCAACCCTCTGATGACGGGGCTGCTGCTGGCCGCCGCCGCCGCCGTGGGGCGCCAGCGCTGGAACCTGGCGGCGGCGCTCACGGTCGGCGCCTGTCTGCTCAAGATATATCCGATCGCTTTCGCGCTGATTCTCATTGTGGCGTACCCCCGGCGGTTTTTGCCGCGGTTTCTGATCGCCCTGGCCGTCGGCCTGGCCTTGCCCTTTCTGCTGCAAGACCCGCTGTGGGTGGCCCGGCAGTACAGCAACTGGTGGACGAGTCTGTACATCGACGACCGGACGCAATGGTCCTTCGATTTCTGTTATCGCGATCTGTGGATGCTGATTCGCTTCTATGAGCTGCCCGTAAGCCGCGACGGCTACCGGGCCATTCAGCTCGGCGTCGCCGCGGTCATGGCGGCCGTTTGCCTGACCGGGCGCTGGCGGGCCCAGTGGTCTTGCACGGAAACAGCGAACACGGCCCTGGGATTGGCGGCGTGCTGGATGACGGTGTGCGGCCCCACCACCGAGGGCGGCGGCTATATCCTCCTGACGCCGACGCTGGCGTGGGCGCTCCTGGAGAGTTGGCGCCGGCCGTGGCCGGTTGGATTTCGGGCGCTCTTGCTTGCCAGCGCCGCCGCGTTGGTGGTCGGCGCCATGGTCAGCGCGCCCGACAACGCCGGTTTGCTGATGGCTTACGGGATGCATCCCTTCGGCGGACTGCTGCTGACGGCGGCGCTTTTTGGAGACGCGGTTCGCCGCATCCTGGTGCCGCCGACGCCCGCCGCGGAGGCGTCGCCTGCCCCAGCCGCACGGGCGGCGTGAGGCGAAGACGGTCGGCGGACGGGGAGCGTCCGGGACGAGGCTTTACGGAAGAGGCCAATGACAACCTCCAAGCCCCTGCTCAGCGTGGTTTCGCCGGTATACGAGGAGGAAGCGGTCCTGCCGCAATTCCACCGCGTGCTGAGCGAGGTCCTGGACGGGCTGGCCGACGAGTACGACGCCGAGATCATCCTGGTGGACGACGGTTCCCGCGACGGCACGCTGCCCTTGCTGCGGCGGCTGGCCCAGGACGACCCGCGGGTGCGCTATTGCTCCTTCAGCCGCAATTTCGGCCACCAGGCCGCCATCACCGCCGGCCTGGAACGGGCGCGCGGCGACGTGATCGTCACCCTCGATTCCGACTTGCAGCATCCGCCGTCTCTCATACCGGCCCTCTTGGAAAAGTGGAAGGATGGCGCCGATGTGGTCGTGACCCTGCGCGAGGACCACGCCAGCGCCGGCGTGGTCAAACGGCTCTCGTCGCGGCTCTTTTTCCACCTGATGCGTCTCTTGAGCGAGCGCGAGGTCCGCGACGCGGCTTCGGACTATCAGCTGCTGTCGCGCAAGGCCCTCGACGGCCTCTTGCGCCTCGGCGAGACGCACCGCTATTTGCGCGGCATGGTCAACTGGCTTGGCTTTCCCACGGCCGCCGTGTCGTTCCGCGTGGCGCCGCGCGAGGTCGGAGCGTCCAAGTTCACCTTCGGCCGGCTGTCCGGCTTCGCCGTGGACGCCCTGCTGTCGTTTTCCAAAATCCCCCTGCGTCTGCCGTTCTTTCTCGGCGTCGCCGTCATCCTCGTCGGCCTGGGCTATGGCGTCTGGGGCCTGGCCCAGACTGTGCTGACGCATGGGCCCTGGGAACCGGGCTGGATCGTCCTATTGGCGACGGTGCATGTGATCGGCGGCAGCATCCTCTGTTCAGTGAGCCTGGTGGGCGAGTACGTCGGTCGCATTTACGAGCAGGTCAAGGGCCGGCCGCTGTATCTGCTCAAGGAAAGCTCCTATGACCCGGACGCGGAGGCGATGCGCCGCGGCCGGGACCAGGCCTCGGCGGCCTGACGGGACCTTCGGAGGCGCAAAGCGTGCTATCGTCGTTTGCGAACGGGCGCCCCTCTCGCTGGGAGTGGGTCGCCGTCGCGGCGTTCGCAGCCGGCGTCGTGCTGTACGGGGCGCTGGTGGTGCAGAAATCGGCGCTGCTCGACCGACCGATGGGCGACCTCGGCGTTTACCTGCGGGCTGGCTGGGCGGTCCGGGCCGATCCTGACCATCTCTACGATCACACCGATCAAAACGGCTGGCATTACAGCTATCCGCCGCTCTTCGCCATCCTCATGGAACCGCTCGGCGAGGCGCCGCAGCCGGGCGGCGCCGACCTCACGCGCTTCGCCGTCGCCGTCGGCATTTTCTACATCGTCAATGTCTGTTGCCTGCTGCTGGCCGTTCACGTCCTGGCGTCCGCGCTGGAAGCGGCGTCGCCGGACCCGGCCGCGCGCTCGGGGCATTGGTGGAATCGTCGGCGGCGCTTGTGGCTGCGGCTCTGGCCGATCCTGGTCTGCCTGCCGCCGATCGGCCACACGCTGATGCGCGGCCAGGCCAATCTAATCCTGCTGCTCCTCTTGTGCTGCGCCATGGCCGCGCTGATCCGCAGCCGGCGGGCGCTGGCCGGGGCGTCGCTGGCCGGCATGGCGTGCATCAAGATATTTCCGGCCTATTTGCTGCTCTATCCGCTGTGGCGGCGCGACGGCAGGGCGCTTGTGGGCTTGGGGCTCGGCCTGATCGTCGGCCTGCTGCTGATTCCGGCGGTCGTGCTGGGGCCGGCCCAAACGATCGCTTGTTACCAGAAGCTGGGCGTGGTGCTGATCGGTCCGGCGCTGCACCTGAATCAGGACGATTCGCGGGCCAAGGAACTCATCGAGGCGACGGCGACGGACAGCCAATCGTTCCTGGTGGTGATCCACAATACGCTGCATCTCGACGTGGATCGGTTGCACCGCGTTCCCACGGCGGCGCCGACCGTGCGCGCGGCCCATTTCGTGCTGGCCGGCCTGTTCACGGCGCTGACGCTGGCCGCGGCCAGCCGGCGGCGCGGGGAAGACGCGACGGGTATTGTGCTATTTCTCGGATCGCTGACGCTCATCATGTTGGCGTCAAGCCCGGTCTGTCATACCCATTATTTCGCGCTGTCGCTGCCCCTGGTCATGGCGCTGACGGCGCGGGAGTGGGAGCGGAACGGCGGCTTTCGCTTCCGACCCGGCCTATGGGCGCTGACGACCTTGCAGATCGTCGGCAACGTGCTGCCGCTGGTGGTCGGTTTGGAGCTTCTGAAGGACGCCGGTTTGGCGCTGTATACGGCCCTGACCCTGTGGGGGACGGCTTGCCTGTCGCTGTGGCGCGGCCAGCCGGCGCAGACGGCCTTGCCGCAAACGCATCGGGCGCAGGCGGCGTGAGGCCAGGCTGCTTGCGTTTACGAGCCGGACGATTCCGGCAGGGCCGGCATCTGAGCGGTCGATTTCGACCGCTTCGGCGGCCTGTGGAACAGCCGGCGGACGGCGACGAGCATCGTCGCCGCGCGCCCGACCACGCCGACGATCAGCAAGAGAACCACAACCAAGGTCAACCCGCCCACCGTCCACCAGCCGACCAAACCGAGCAACGCGATCTGCTCCGGCCACAAAGCGCGACCCCACGCCGCGGCCGACGGCGCAAGCGACAAGAGGCCGATCAGCCCCAGCAGCGCCAGCCACACGGCCGAGGCCGCCCAGGGCGAGAGCCTGCGGCCGCCGCCTCGCGTCAGCACCGCCTTGGGCGCCGCGATTCCCGAGGCCGACCAGGCGTAGAGCGGCGTCCCCTCCGCATACCATGACGGCGCCTCGCCTGCCAGTCCCGGACCGGCCGTCTCGACGGCCGCCTCGGCCGCCGCGCGGACGCCCTCGAAATGCCGATCCTTGGCCAGCTTCTCATTGCGATCCAGAAGGTCCAGCAAGGTCTGTTTCGGCGTCCGCCCGTCCGGCCACCCCGGCGCGGCGCCGTCGGCCGACGCATCCAGCTCTTCCCGCGCCCGCCGGCATTCGGCGTAAAAGCGCCGCTGGGCGTCGGCCAGCGGCGCGGACGCGCCGCCCTCCGCCGCCTGCTGCGCCAGGGCCGTGCTGATCTGCAGCAGCGCTTCGGCGCGCTGCCAGGCCGCCCCCGCCGCCGCCGTCAAGCCGCCATGCAGGTCCGTTTTATCCTCTTTTCCCTCCAGCCGCCAGCCGGACGGGTCGGACACGGTCCAGACGGCCGGACCATCAGGCGCTCCTTGCAGCTTCGGCCGATCCAGGTTCGGCCGCGAAAAATCCTCCGCCGTGTAGCGCCAGCGGACGCAGACGCGGCAGACGGCCGGCCGGCCGGTCAAGGGCAGCCAGAGCCGTCCCGGGTCCGCCTGCAGCGGCGCCGCCTCGTCGTCGTCGATCGCCGCCGACAGCACTTCGGCGTCGGCCGGCAGTATCATACTCAGATCGGTGTTGGGGTCGTGCCGCAGCCAGTAGACCGCCTCGTGCAGCCAACGGCCGCTTTCGGCCGGGGCGGCCTGATACTCCGCCAGGTACACCTCGATCGGAGCGGCGGACGCCGACGCGTCTCGCGGCGCCAGGTTCAGCTTCGCTTCCGGAGCGGTCGCCTTCCAGACGAGGGTCGGTTCGCCGACCGGCGCGAGCGGATCGGCGGCCCGCTGCGCCGCCTTGCCGACGGCGGCCGCCGCAGCCGGGTCGGGCGCGAACTCCTTGGGCAGCCGCTCCGCCGGGGCCAACCCCGACGTCGGCTCCGCGGCCAGGTCCGTCCCCGCGATCGCCGTCCAGTATTCGGCAGGTCGGGCCGCGCCCGGCACGACGATTTCCGGCGTCGCCGCCCCAGAAACGTCGCCGGACAGCTCCCCGCTCAGTGCAATGCGGACCGGGCCGGGCTTTCCGGGGTCCTGCTCCAGCGCCCACGACCATTCATCGGGGCCGCGCCGCAGCGGCCGCTTTCGCATTCCGGGCGGATATTTGATATCCACATTTCCGGCCCAGTTGCGCACGCGCACCTCCAGCGCCTCCACGCCGCTATGCACCGGCAGGATGTCCACGACCGCCGCGAATTCCAGTCGCCGCCGCGGCGCTCCGGCGACGGCGGCGATGCGGACATGGGGCGGCGCGAACTGAACGAGCCAGGCGCCGCCGTAGTCTTCCCGGCCGCCGGCTGTGTAGGTCAGGACGCCGCCCGCGCTCTTCTCGGCGGAGGAGAGAGCCGTCGGCGCGAGGTTGAGCCGACCCGCCTCCGTCAGCGCGACGCCGCCGCCTGGCACGAGACGCAGGTTGGTTTCCTGCACCGCCGCCGACGCGATGCGGATGTTCGGCGCCTCCAGGCGCAACCCGCCGACCGTCGTCAGCGGCAGCCAGCCGGTCAATTCCAGTTTCGCCTCCCCTTGGAGGGGCGGCTCCAGCCAGACCAGGACGCGGCCGCCCTCCTGGCTCCAGCGGCGCACATTGGGTCCGGTTACGCCGGTCGCCGTGAACGGCTGCGCCGATCGGATTTGCCACTCGACCAGCGACATCCCGCCCGTTCGCGCCGTCAGCGCCGCCGCGGCCCGCACGTCCGTCTGCGTCGGGCCGACGTGCATTTCCACGTCCAGCCGCGCCTCGTCCACCGTCGCCGCCGGACGCAACCGCAGACCCAGCACCGGCGGCCGGCCGGCGTCCTCGCGCGACAGCGTCGCCGCGTAGGCCAGGGGAGTCCGCGGGTCCGGCCGCATTGCGGCCGGCCAGAACGGGGCGAAAGCGTCGAAGGGCGGCGCGACGCCGGTGACGCCGACCGGGTTGACGCGATCGACGCTCAAGCCATGCGTGCGGTAAGCAAGATACGAAACCTGCGGCCGAGCGGATCGGTTGCTTTCGGGGGCTTCGGGCAACACGGGCGTGGGCAGCGGCAGCTGGAACGAGGCCGGCCACGGCGATCGGGGCGCCAGCTCCACCGTCACGGTGATTTCACCGTTTACGAGAGAGGCAAAGTCCAGATTCAGCTCTCGCTCGCCGCCCGTGCCGGCGACTTTCCAGCCGCGCAAGCGGACCGGCGCCCCGTCTTGCGACCGGCGGGCTTCCACTGTCAGCGGCTCCAGCTGCGGCGGCAACCGCACGGCGAGGGAATTGACCCCGCCCGGTCCAATCGTGCAGGCCAGGAAAGCCGTCAACCGGCTGGAATCCACGCCGAGGTCCCACAGATAAGCCTCTTTCACCTGGACTTCGGGCCACAGCGCCAGCCACGCCTCAGGCGCCCAGTGAACGTGCAGAGGCGTCGCGAGGCCGCCGATGTCCACGTCCAGAGTAGAGGGATCGTCTTTCGCCAAATTCATCGCCCCACGGCGGCCAGGCGCCTGGACATAGGCCGACCCTCGCGGCAAGCGAAGCGCGAGCCGGCTCTGCGGCAGGCGGGGGGCGGTGAACTGTACGTCCCGCTCTTCATCCGCCGCGGCGACCTGCGCCCGGAAGTGCAGGTCCACCCACTCCACGTGCACGACGCCGCCGGAGGCGCCGCCGCGAAGGGGGACGGCGACGCCGGTTTGCGGCGCCGGCAGGGCCGCGGCCTTGACCGTCTTGCCGCCGACCTGGACTTCGCCGGCGTCCGGGTTGGCCGGCGACCGGCACAGCTGTACGCCGTCCAGCGGCAATGCGACCGCGGTCGCTTCGTCGCCGAAACAAACTACCTGGTATTTGGCGTCGATCTCGGCCGCGACGCCGACGATCTCGCCGCGGTACTCCGCGCTGACCAGGACGGCCGCGGGGCCGGCGCCGGGCCGCGCCAGCGTTCGCAGCTGGTCGAGCAGCTCCGGCGGCGCCAGCACGAAGGTTTTGTCCGGGGCGTCGTCGCCGCCGGGAACCAGGTAAACCGTGGTCGCAGCCGGCGCCGCTGGATCGGCCGCGCCGCCGCGGTTGCTCACGGCGATCAGCAGCAGCACAGCGGCGGCCGACCCAGCGGCGGCGAGGACCTGCTGCGATTGGGCCGGGCGCTGACTCGATCCACGAAGCGCCGATCCGATACGCCAGGCGACGGCGACGACGCATCCCAGCAGCAGCGCCGGCCAGGCCAGGCCTTGCAGCGCCGCCGGCAGCCAGAGCAGGCCCAGCCCCGCCGCGGCCAGCCAGAAGAGCAAAAGGCCCAGCCGAACCCGCTTCCAGCGCCAGCCCGCCGCCAGGAAAAGCAGGCCAAGCACGATCGCGGCGACCCATCCCGCGGCGTCGACTAGCGAGCGGCGGACGATCACAAGGGCGGGCGCATCCGCGCCGCCCGACGCCGGCGCCCATTCCGTCCACTGCGACAGGTCCATTTCGGGAGAAGGAAGAGGACTTTTATCGTCCGCGGCGCCGCCGGCCCAGGCTGCCGCCGCCTGAAATCGGCCGGACCCGTCGCGACCCCAT
>DATKHW010000594.1:0-2895 GCA_035546275.1 Gemmataceae bacterium | reverse complement strand
CTGTCCAACGCAGACAGGTACGCTCAAGTTGCGTTCGGCGATGGGGTTAAGTCAAGTACACCTGGCAGGGCTCGAACCTGCAACCTTCGGTCCTAACACCGCGCAAGGGGATGGACAGGACCGGCGGCGGATGGTGTGATGGAGAGGACTGACGGGTTGCGCGCCGGCGTTGACGACTTGGTTGTCTAACCGCGCTGGGGGTCCGGCAGCAGGAACCGCGGAGGGAAACCATGAACACCATTAAGGCGACCGTCCGGAACCGGCGGATCGAGCTGACGGCGCCGGAGGACCTGCCCGACGGGACGGAGGTCCTGATCGACGTCACGCCGCTGCCGCCGGGCAAGATCGGATTGGAGGAGGCGGAGTGGCGCGACGACCCGGCGGCGCTGGCTGACTGGGCGGCGTGGATGAAGACCATCGAGCCGCTTGAACTCACGGTCGAGGAACAGGCCGCCGGCGCCCGGTTCGAGGAGGAGTTCCGCCGGTTCAACGTCGAGGCCGTCCGCAAGCAGATGGCCGGAGGGGACGCGGGATGAGGCGCTTCCTGCTGGACACCGGCCCGGCCCAGGACTGGCTCAACAACCGCAACGGCCTGCGGGAGCGGGTGGACGCGGAGCGCCGGCGGGGCGGCCGCATCGGCGTCTGCACGCCGGTGCTGGGCGAACTCTGGGCCGGCGTGGAGGGCAGCGCGACCCGCGACAGGAACCTGCAGCGCCTGCGGCACGGCCTGTCGCGGCTGATCCTGTGGCCCTACGACGAGCGCGCGGCCGAGCAGTACGGCCGCATCTTTGCGGAGCTGAAGCGGATCGGCCGGCCCATCCAGCAGGTGGACATGATGGTCGGCGCGGTCGCGTTCGCCCTCGGGGACTGCACGGTCGTGTCCGGCGACGGCGACATGACGGCGATTCCTGGCCTCACGGTAGAGAACTGGGCGGCGGGAGCCGGCCCATGACGCCGGCGCGACGGGCGCACTCAAGCGGGGACTCAAGTCGCGGGGAATGGGGCGGCGCGGCGGAGGGTCCGGAAACGCGGAAGCCCCGTCACGGACGGGGCTTCCGCAAGTACACCTGGCAGGGCTCGAACCTGCAACCTTCGGTTCCGTAGACCGATGCTCTATCCAGTTGAGCTACAGGTGCAAACGGCGAATCCGGCGGTGCAATTCTGCAAGGCCGCCGGACCTCGCTCGCCACCGTCATCCTAACAGTCGCCCTCCGATCGTCAAGGTTCGCGCGCCGACCGGCCTAGACGGCGCAGCGACGCTCATCGGCCCTGCACCGTAAACAGTATCGGCGTCTCCGCGCGGAAGCCGAGGTCCTGCGTGCCTTGGCCGACGTCGAAGCGAAACGTGGCCTCGCGCTTGCCGGCCTCACGGGCCGTCAGCCGCAAGACGACGTATTCCAGGCGCCGGCCGCTGAGGGTGCGCGACAGCGGCGAGTCCGTCGCCGGCGCCGCCTCCAGCCACCTCCCGTCCCCCGTCTCGCCCGCCGCGCGAATGCCGGGTCCGGAGACGCCCAGCCGGGCCGTCGAACCGGCGTCATTCTGCACCTTGACGAGGACAATTCTCTCTTGATCCAGCGTCAGCTCGGACTCGGCCGGCCCGCGCGCCGCCTTGACGCGGCTCTCCGGGTTGATGCTGACGACCAAGAGACAGCAGGGATCGAGCAGCTTCTGCACCGCGGCCGCGGCGGCGTCGGGATCGGCGGGCGGCTGTTTCAGGAGCGCTTGCAAGGCGCGGGTGGTTTCCGCGGGCAGCGGCGCCTTCAGCGCATCGAGGCCGTCCAGCAGATTGCGGCAGTGGTCGCGCAGCGGCGCCCATTCCAACGCATCGACGAGCGGCGGCGCCGTTTGGCCGTCGGCGGTCGGGACGGCCAAAGGGAGGATCAGGAGCGCATAAGGAGCGATTCGGCGCATGGAGAGGCTCTCGCCGGACCGGCTCGCCGTGGATTCAAGAGGCCGCACGGCGAGCCGGCGGACATAACCGTTCAGTGCGGCACAACGCTCTTGGGCCGCGAGACGACGCCTTCGCCCCAACCGAAAGCCTGCGACCCCCCGTAGAACGGCAGGTTGTAAACCGGCCGGGCGCCCGGATTATGTGGGGCGTTCACAACCGGCGTGGCGTAGATGCGGACGGCGACGCCCTGGTAGACGCCGAGGTTGCCGAAGCCGTTGGTCGTCACCGGCACGGCGATGTCGCCGCGCGCTCCCGGGTCGCGCGGCACTTCCACTTTCTCGCTCGGCACGCGGTCGGCCCACGCCGCCCCGGCCGTCAGCAGCAGCAGGCTCGCCGTCAGGAGTCCCGCCGCCCAGCGCATTTTGCCCATGTCTCTTGCTCCTGTTCAGGGGTTCGGCCATTCAAAACGGAATAAGCCATTGTTAGTGTAGCACGCTTCGCCGATCCCGGCCCGCGTTCGCCGCCTCGAAAACCGGCGTCAGGACGTGGCGGTCGATCCAGCGAATGACCGGCACGCACACTGCGTCGCCAAATCCAAAGAGATTCTGGATATTGTTATCTGTCAAAGGAAAGTCGTCGGCGCCTTGCAAACGGGCATATTCGCGCGCCGACATCCAGCGCATGCGCAGCCTCCCGCCGTCGATGGCAATGACGATCTGTCGGGCGCTGCCGCCGCGCGGCGTCCGCAAGCACCCGGCCAGGCCGTCGAAGCGAATCTCCGCCCGCGTTCCATCCGGCCGCTTACGCCGGAAGATCGTGCCGACGAAAAGCTTTCCACTCGCCAGCATCTGATCCACCAGGCGCCGGTGCCGCGGACTCATCATATCGCGATGCTTCCGCACGGCGTCCGCGTCCCACCATTCCTGGCTGTCATCCCGGTCGATCAGGTCCGCTAAGGGACCGCGCTGCGTTTTCGGCTGCGGCAGATGAAACGCCGCCCAGCC
>DATKHW010000593.1:0-7503 GCA_035546275.1 Gemmataceae bacterium | reverse complement strand
TTATCGGATTGCCGGGCGAAACGATCGCCATCCATGACGGCGACCTGTACGTCCTGGCCGCCGACAAGGGCCTGCGTTACCCCGGCGACTTGGACATCGCCAAGCAAACGACGGGCAGCGGCATGGACCCGGCACGGCGGCTGTGGGAGAAGCGATTCCTCCACACCAACGACGAGGAGGCGCTCAAGCGCTTCGCCAATCACGAGTTCGTCATCATCCGCAAGCCGCCTGAGACGCTCCTGACCATGCGGCGAATCGTCTACGACAACGACCATCCGGCCAAGGACCTCGCCGACTTCCACCAACCGCCGCGGTGGGCCGATCTGGGCAAGGGGACGGGCTGGGCGTCCGACGGCAAGAACGGCTTCCGCCTCGAAGCAGCAAACGCCGGCGCGGAGCGCCGGCTGAGTTACCGCCATCTGCTGCGCGACGAACGCATGGAATGGCGCGCCCGCAAAGCCAAGCTGAAGTCCCTGGTGCAGAAGGACGCGGCGTTGCGGGCGCACCTGAACCAGCTAAAAGATCCGATGAAGGAGATCTTGACCCGTCGCAAACCGCCGGACCTCACTCCGCAACAAGAGCGCGAATGGCAACAGCAACTGGACAGGGCGGCCGACCCGATCGCTCTGCTTGACGACGGCCTTTCCGCCGACGTTCAGAAGTTACTAAGAGACTTCGCCGACAACCGCAATGGATTTACGGCCGATAGTGTGAATCGGTCGTTCCTGGAACTGATCGCGCCCGAACTGCCGCCGCGGGAAGCGGTGCTGGACGAGCTGCGCCAGGCCTATGCCCAGGAACAGCCGCAGCTCATCACCGACTTCATGGGCTACAACACCGGCGAACCGGAACACGGGGCCTCGGGCGTGAACTGGGTGGGCGATTTGATCCTGGAATGCGACGTGCAGCACGACCAAGCGCAGGGCGAGCTGACCTTGGAGCTGTCCAAGGGCGTCGATCGCTTCCAGGCGCATTTCGATCTGGCCAGCGGGCAATGCAATCTGTTCCGCGTCGGCCAGGACAAGCCGCTCAACGACCAGCCCAAACCGACGGCGCTCAAAGGCGGCGGCAAGCACAGCGTGCGATTCGCCAATGTGGATCAGCGGCTAACGGTGTGGGTGGACGACGCGTTGCCTTTCGGCGACGGCGTCCCCTACGATCCGCCCAAAACCGAAGGGCCGACCAAGGAGAACGACCTGGACCCCGCCAACATCGGGATGAAAGGCGTCGGCGGGACGGTGAGCGGCCTGCGGCTGTGGCGCGACACGTATTACACCATCGCCCGGAATGGCGACCCCACCGTGCCGGACGCCGGGTCTGGCGTGGACTTCGCCGATCCGACCTGGGACAAACTGCGGGACCTGCCCACACGGACAATGTACGTGCAGCCCGGCAACTATCTCTGCCTGGGCGACAACAGCCCGCGCAGCTCCGACGGCCGCTTTTGGGGCCTCGTTCCCGAACGGCTGCTGCTGGGCAAGGCCGTCGTCATCTTTTATCCGATCGATCGGATTGCGCGGATCAAGTGAGCAGGCGTCAGGAGGCAAGCGCTATGACCGCCGCCGGCGAAGTCGTCATCCGCGTCCGCTACGCCGAGACCGATCGCATGGGACTCTTGCACCACGCGAATTATCTCGTTTACTTCGAGCTGGCGCGAACGGAGCTGCTCCGCTCCCTTGGTCTGACCTATAAAGACATGGAGGATCAAGGATTTCTGCTCGTGGTCACCAAGGTGGAGGTCCGTTTTCGGCGGCCGGCCCGATACGACGATTTGCTCACCATCCGCACCACTGTCGTCAAAACAACAATGGTGCGCATCGACCATCACTATGAGGTCTTGTGCGACGGGCAATTGCTGGCCGAAGGTTCGTCCACGTTGGCTTGCGTGGATCGCAGCGGTCGGCCGCAGGTGTTGCCGGAGTTTCTGCGTGAAAGGAAGGGCGAGGGGACGCCTCCGGCATAGAAGCTGCTATCATGACGACAGCCCCCCGAAGCCCCAGCGAGGGCCTACTTGTGCGCCGCCTCCTGATCCGCACGACCCTGCCGCTGTTCTTCTGCCTGCTGCCGCCGCTGGCCGCCGTCCTCATCGCCGCCGCCCTGCCGGCCGGCGCCCGCGACTTCTACGTCCAACATTTCACCGCTCTGGATGGTCTGATTCTGGGCATCGGCGCGTTTCTGTTCTTCTGGCAAATGATCCTCAGCTGGCGGGCCATGCGCTGGCGCGGCACGTCCTTCGACGAGCGGCCGGACAAGTGGCTGACGCATCTCGCCCAGGCCGCCGAGTGGTTCCCGCTGCTCGGCCTGATCGGCACCGTGGCCGGCATTCTGCAAACCTTCGGTACCATGCCGGAGGACGCGAAATTCGACGTCATCGTCCGGCTCTACGCCCCGGCCTTGACCGCCACCGGCAGCGGCCTGTTCGCGGCGCTGGTGAACATTCTGCCGACGTGGGTCGTGCTGATCGGCCGCGACCTCATCCGCACGCTCAGCGGCGCTCCGCCGACCGAGCCGAGCGGAGCGTTCGCCGAGCCGAACGGGGCGGCGGCCCCCTCGGTCGCGTCCGGCCGCAAGAGCGAGATGCACTCGTAGAGAGGGTCGTCGCCATGCTGCAAATGCCGCGGCGGAGCGTGACCCGCTTCTTCATCCCCCTCATCGACGTGCTGACGCTGCTCTTCTGCATCTTCCTCATGATGCCCGCGGTCAAGCGCACGGCGGAAGCCGGCCAGGGCGATTTGCTGGACAAGCGCCAGCAGGCGCTGGACCAGCAGGCGCGCGAGCTGCGCCTGGAAATGGGCCGCGTCCGCCGAGAGACGACGCGGCAAGTGCTGAACAACCTTACGCCGCGCGTCCTGGAGATCAACGGCGCCAACGGCAACCTGGAGTATCGCGACCCGCGCGTCCCGACGACGCCCCGTGTGATCGCCAACGAGCCTGACGCGCGGGAGCTGATCCGCCGCGACGAGAGCGGCCCCGGCGGTCCGGATTCCGTCTATTACATCATCCGCTATCCGCTCGATCCCAACAGCGACTACCCGCGCAGCGGCGTCCCGGAGGAGTACCTGAAGTGGTTCGCCGGCGTACCGCTGGAGTTCGAGTGGGCGGGGACCAGAATCAAGATGGGCGAGAAGGGGGGGCGGCCATGATCCTGGCGATCTGGGGCCTGCCGGAAGGGTACGGCACGCCGGAACAATGGCTGGCGATTTTGGGAGGCGCGGCGGTCGGCGCCTTGCTGTTTGGATTTCTCGCCCAGTTGCTCTACCGCGGGCTGTCGCAGCGGAAACTGCCGGCCCTGCCGCGGCTGCTGGCCCGGCTCGCTGGCGCCGTGCTGCTCGGCCTGCTCACGGCGTGGTTCGTGTGGCACGGGACCGGTTTCGGGCCAGGCAACGGAAACGGAAACGGCAATGGCAACGCGACCAGCAACGGCGACGGCGCCCGGCCGCAGGAGGCCAACAAGCCGCCGGACAAGCCGACGCCGACGCCGCCTGTCAACCCGCAGCCGCCGCCTGTCAACCCGCAGCCGCCGCCGGACAGCGTGCTGCGGCTCCACATCATGACCAGCGAGGCGCTCAAACAGCTTCCGGGCGGCGACCAGGCCGACAGCAACAAGCGCTGGTACAAGGTGGTCGGCGACGACGACGTTAAAGACCTCATGACGGTGGAGAAGATGAAGGATTATGTCCAGAAGCGCTACGACGACAAAAAACCTCCTCTGCTGGGCGTGGACATTGTAACGCGGAAGGGCGTCGATCCGGCGCCCACTTCGCCGCGGGCGACGCAGCTGGAAACCGCGATCGCCGAAGTCGATCCCATGCTGCCTGTACATTTCCCGGACCATTGAGCCATGCCCGTCCCTGAGCCATTGCGTTTGGTCTTGTTCGGGCCGCCCGGCGCCGGCAAGTCGTCGCTGCTGGGGGCGCTCGTCCAGGCCGGGGCCGCGCAACCGCAGCTGCTCAACGGCCGCATCGCCGAGCCGTCCCCGGAACTCCAGGAACTGCACCGCCAAGTCTACGCCCAGGGTCCGCCGCCTGCCGCGCAGGAAATCGTCCCATTCACCTTCCGCTTTGAGCCGGAAAGGAAGGAACACGCGACCGCAGCTGTGGTCTTCGATTGCGACGGCCGGGCGGCACATGCGCTGGTACACGATCCGCAGACCCCCGATAGCCCGCTTGCGCGCGAGATCTCTCAGGCCGACGCCGTGGTGCTGGCGGTGGACGCCTCTGCCGCGCCGGAGGAACTCGACGCCGTCTTCGGCGCCTTCGACGGCTTCCTGCGGCGGATGGAGCACCGTCGCGGCGACCGCACCGAAGTCGGCGGTCTGCCGATTTTCTTGGTCCTGACCAAGTGCGACCGCCTGGCCCGCGCCGGAGAAACCACGGCCGATTGGCTGGAGCATCTGGAGGAGCGCAAACGCGAAGTCGCGGCCCGGTTCAAAGAATTCATGGCCGCGCGCGACCGGCCCAACGAGCCGCCGGCGTTTGGCCGCATCCATCTGCACCTGTGGGCGACGGCCATCCGCCGCCCGACCCTGCCAGGCGCCGCCGCCGACTCGACCGACCCCTACGGCGTCGCCGAGTTGTTTCGGCAGAGTCTGCGCCAGGCCGCCGCCTACCGGGCGCAGCGTGAACGGTCGGCCCGGCGGCTGGTTCAGATGACGACGGTCGGCGTCGGGGCCGTGGTGCTGCTGCTGGGGACGGCCGCCTCGCTGGTGCTGGCCGACGTGCTGCATCCGCCGCCCGGCGCGCTGGAAATCCAGGCCCAGGCGCTTCGCCGCAGTGAACCGGAGCAGTTGGCGGAGCGGCTGCGCGGATCGCCGGAACGGCTGGCGGCCCAGCGCGAGGAATGGCGCGATATCCGCAGCGATCCAGCCTTCTCGGCCCTGCCGTCCGACCTGCGATCGTACGCCGAGGGCCGCCTTTCAGAATTGGATGCCTACATCCCGTGGCTGGAACGGTTGGAGGAGGAGCCGCTGCCGCGCGACACGTTGGCCGTGGAAGACCTGCAAGCGATACGGAAGGAGCTGGCCGGGTTGGCGCCGCCGCTAGCGGGATGGGAGGCGACTGACGCCGGCCGATTATGGCGCGACCTGACGGATCAAGCGGCGGCGCTGGGAAGGGCCGTCGAGGACCTGCAAAGGTGGTACGACCAGGCCTATGACGTCGGCGATGCGCTCTGGTCCTTCAGCCGGTTCGGCGCGGCGGACGGCGCCAAATGGAACCGATGGGCGGACCAGGCCCGGTTGCTGCTCGATCCCGTGCGCGTCGAACCCTCCGCCGTCAACCCCAGAGACGCGGCGCTCCTGTGGGCCGACGGCGCCGACGGCGCGGCGGCCGCCGGTCCGGTCAGTCCCTGGGCTAATGCGGCGCTCGGTCCCGGCGTCTTGCGCCGGCTGTTCGTGCCCGGCGTGGACCCGCCGATGGCCCAGAACGACCTGCAGGCGTTCGACGCCGTCGCCGCCGCGCGGGGGCGGTGGGAAGCGGCGTATGGGGGCGTCCGGCGGTTGCTGGAAGCGGGCATGGCGCTCGGTTTGGTCACACCGGACCCGAAGGATCGTCGGGACTTGCTCGCGTTTCCGAGCCGCGACCCGAAGAAGGAGCAAACCCCCGCGTACTTCCGGCTCCTATTCCGGCGAGTGCAAGAAGCCTTTCCGGATTACGAGACTGCGTTTATGCGCGGTGAGACTTTGCCGACGGCCGTCAGCGGCGACGTGCGACGTACGGCGAAAGACATCTACGACGAGGTCCTGGAACCGGCGCGGGCCGAGGCGCTTCAGCAGCTGCAACAGGCGCCGTCCGGCGATCCGGCCCGGCCGAATGCGGAAACGCCGGCGCGGTGGCGTCTGGTGCGCGACTGGTTGAAGGCGCCGAAGGAGTTGGAAGATCCGGAGCAGCCGACGAAGCCGGCCGGCTGGCGCGGCCTGGCGCTGTGCCTCGCTCGCCTCGCCGACCCCAACGCGCCGGACCCCGTGACGGAGCTTGCCGATTTTCTCGCTAAAGATAGTTTCACGATCCAGATGAGCAGCTTAACGCTGGTGCTGGGCAAAGACTCGGCGGCGATCGAACCGGCCCACGGCAAGCCGTTGCAGCTGTACTTCGCCCCGAAGGATTCGGCGGACGCGCCGACGGTGCTGTCCTTTCCGCCGTCCGGCGCGGCCGGCGTGAACGGCATGGGAGAGCTGGAATATCGTTTTGAGGCGGCGGAACCGGACCGGAAGCTGGTTTATTCTCCCGGCGATTTCATGTACGCCGAGTTGCCGCTCTCCGACGGCCGGACGCTGCGCTGGGACCAACCTCGGTCGCGGCTCTACCAGTTCGGGGCGCTCCAGGAATCTCCCGTCCTTCTCAAGGGCGACCGGCCCGGCCAACGGACCGAGACCAAGGGCGTCAAACTCCACGCCAATCCCGAAACGGGCGTACCGAAAATCCCGGACCTCATGCCGCAGGTGGACCTCAAGTAATCGGAAGCTCATTTCGGCACGGCACATGCGTGCTTGTTAGCGGCTGGTGTTTATGGGCGCCCCGACGTATGGTAAGATTGATTGGTCGATTTCGCCCTTTCCTTTCGAGGCATGACGGTGTTCGCCGCTGTCGAGGACGGCAGTTCCATCTTCTGGATCGCTCTGAGCCTGCTCTCCATCCCGGCTCTCATCGCATTGAACGGCTTGTTCGTGGCCGCTGAGTATGCGCTGGTCGCTGTCCGCAAGACCCGCGTGGAAGAACTCGTGGCCGACGGCGTCAAGGGCGCCCGTGCGGTCGAAGCGGCGGTGCGCAACCTGAGCCGATCCATCGCCGGCACGCAGCTGGGCGTCACGCTCTCTAGCATCGGCCTCGGCTTCGTCGGCGAACCGGCCCTGGCCGCCCTGCTTGACCCGCCGTTCCGCTGGCTCTTCGTCGGCTGGCACGTCGTCGCCGCGCACACGGTCGCCACGCTGCTGGCCTTTCTGCTCATCACCTTCCTGCACGTCGTCTTCGGCGAGCTGATCCCCAAGGCGCTGGCGCTGCAGGATCCCGACGACGCCTCGCTGTGGCTGTCCCGGCCGCTGATCGTATTTGCGCGCATCATGCGCCCGCTTTTGTGGCTGATGAACGGCGTCAGCACGCTGATCCTGCGCTGGCTCGGCTTCCGGCCGGTCAGCGGCGAGGAAGCGGCCCACTCCATCGAGGAGCTGATCCTGCTCATCGAGGACACCGAGGAGGCCGGCGTTTTGGACGCCGACCAGGCCGACTTTGTGCAAAACGTCTTCCGGCTGTCGAACAAGCATGTGCGCGACTGCATGGTGCCGCGCGACAAAATGGCCGCCCTGGAGCTGAGCGCCCCGCCCGACAGCATCTTGGAAGCGGTCCGCACGGGCGCTCACACGCGCATGCCGGTCTACGAAGGCCGCATCGACGACATCGTCGGCATTGTCAATAAAAAAGACCTGTTTTATCTTATCAGTCTGAAGGGCGTCGTCGTCTTGCAGGACGCGCTGTACCCGGCCCTGTACCTGAAGCCCGACGAATCGCT
>DATKHW010000592.1:0-16970 GCA_035546275.1 Gemmataceae bacterium | reverse complement strand
CAGTACGCCGACACCAGCAGAATCAGCATGGCCCAAATCAGCCCACAGCCGACCAGCGTCATCGTGCCCTTGAAGCCGATCTCCTCCGACGCCTCCTGATATTCCAACACGGAGGAGCGCCGCCGTTCCACGCTGCGGCGGACGGCGTCGTCCAGTTCCAGCCCGCGCACCGCGTCCAGCCACGTGGGAGGCCCGGCCGCGCCGGCCACGGCCTGCTCGAAGCGCGCCGCCACCCCCCGCCACAGGTCGCAGGCGTCCCACGCCTCTTCGCGCATTTCGCCGGCATGGTCCACCCAGTTCAGAAAGGCCGGCCCCTGCCAGCCGACCGGAAGAACCAATTCCGCCCTACCACGATCGCCGATCACGGCCAATCGGACGGGGCCGTCTCCGGCACAGTACACCGCGTGGAACAAGCCGCCCGCCTCGAAGCGGCCTGAAACCAGAGCCGGCTCACCAACCTGGACGTGTTCTTCGGCGGCCAAAGCGGAAATCTCCACGATCTCGCCGGCCAGCAACCGCAGAACGTCCCATCCGGGAAAGGACGGCTTCCCACCGGCCCCGCTCGGTCCGCTTTGTTCCATCTGCAGAAGGCGAAAGGCGCCGATGGGAGAATCGGCCGCGCCGTCCTTGGCGGAGCGCCGGATAAACTCGGCCAGACGCCCGACGGCCGGGTGCAGCGCCTGCGGCAGCATGGGCAGGAGGACGCGGCCCACGTCCTTTCGCAGCATGTCGGCTTCATAGGCGATATCGGGGGTCTGTCCAGGAGGATAATAGCAGAGAACATGCCGTTCCGATTGCAACGCGCGGCGGAGTTGGGCGGCCAGGTCGTCGGACCGTCCGGCCACGATCACAGCTTCCACGGCCGGGTTGGCGAGAATCTCCTCGGCGTCGGCGAAGCGATGGGCGTTGGGCGCCCAGCGGCGCAGATCGGCGTCGGCGGCGGTGGTGTAGGCCGTCAGCTCATGGCCGCCGGCGGCCAATGCAGCGGCGGCCGCCTGACCATCGGGGTGATCTCCCAGGAGTGCGAAATGCATGCGTGCTCTGCGGTGAAATCTCGGACACTGTCAATGCGGTTTGGTCGGTCTCTTGAGCAGACCGAGTTGGGCCAGATCGGCCCCCGGCGCGTGCTTTTCCGACGATCCAGCAGGCGGCTTCAGCGCCAGGCGGTCCAGGGGCCAGGGCGGGGCGTCGAATAGCTTGGGCAACCACACGTCGGCGGCGGCGTGGTCGTCGCCGTATGAACCCCACAGCCGCGTCCAAGCGGCCCGCGATTCCTCCTTGTCCGGCAGCGCCGTCGCCGGGGCCGCCGCGAACGCCATCCGCTTGCTGAAGGCGTCGTTCGATCCTTGCCAGATCAGCAGCCCGTGCGCCAGCGCCGATTTCTCGAAGCACAGCATCCCCGACGGACCCGATTTGTCCGAAAAGGGATTCAGGTAAGCGCAATCGCGGCTGCGCACCATATAGGGGTCCGCCGGCGGCGCGTCCGTTTGTCGAACGGCATCGTCCAAGTGAACGACGGACCGCCGAGCGGCGATGGTCGCATGATCCAGCACGCATTGCCCATTGGCGCGGCCGGCCCAGCTGGGGCCGGGGTCGATGTGCAGCGCGTCGCGGCCGGCCACAAGGACGCTCTGCCGCAGCAGCAGCCAGGCGCCGACGCCGCGCAAACGCACGCCGTCGCGGCCCGAGATGAGGACCGATTCTAGAATCGCCGACGCGCAGGCCGCAGTCGGCGCCGGATCGCCGGACCCTTGCACGTCGATTAGCCCGCGGTACGGCTCCGACAGGTTCTGTTGCAGCCCTTCCAGCCGGCAGCGGAACAACCGCAGCTGGCCGCGCACCTTCAGAATGTGTTCCGGCGCGGCGGCTCCGGGAAAATCGGTCATCTTCAGGCCGACGTTGATGAGGTCCAGGCCGCCGTCCTCGATTTCGATCAGACCGTCCTGTCCGATCGCACCGACGCCGGTCCAAAGCAGCGTCACGGGAGCGACGTCTCCTTTTGTCGCCTCGGCGCAAAGTACCAGGGTGCAGCCGTGGAGGTGGAACGGCGTAAACGGATGCTCGCCGGGGCCGGACAGCTGAAGGACGACGCGCGGCGCCAGCTTGTGCTGATCCTGGAGGTCGCGCAGGAAGGCGCCGAGGTCGAAATTCGGCTTGCCGAGATCGATGGCGCCGCCGTGGTAGAAGCCGTCCGCGGTTTGGCTCACCGTGCGCGCGGCGTCGTCGGTGATCGCATCGAACGGCGGCAGCACGAATGCCTGGTCCGTCAGCCCTTGCCACTTGTCGCGCGTCGGCGGCAGGTCGGTCAACTCGCAGCCGAGCGGGCCGTCGGGCGCCGCCGTCGCCGCAAAGCCGACGGGCGTGTCGGCGGTGCGAAACGTGGCGGCCGGCCGCACCGACGGATCTTCGCGGTCGGTCGGCCAACCGCCGGGCGTGGATGCGTCGCCGTCGATGCGCCCCCAACGGGTTCGCCAGGCTGCGACGTCCGCGCCGGAGATGGTTTCCGGTCCCGCGAGCAGGTTCTTCCAGCCTGCATAGAGGCAGTTGAAGGCCTTCCACTGCATTCCACTGGTTGAGACGCCATCGCCCATCGGCGCCAGCACCATGTCGCCGCCGCTTTGTTCGCTCGACCGACTGAGGAGGCAATCCCAGCCCAGCCAGGCGACGGATGGTTTGCGGTCCGAATCGGCGGCCCGCTGAATACTCAGCAAGTTATGGCCGCAAACGAGGGTAGAACGCGCCGCGGTCAGAAAGGTCGGCCGGGCGTCCGCGGCGTGCACTTGGATCAGAGGCGGATCGCCGCCGACGATCAGCGATCGGTCGAACAGGACCATTGCGCCTGGGGCGTTTACTTCCACGGCGGTGACGGCGGGACCTCGGATATAGCAGCGGGAGAAACGGCACAATGCGGCGTCCGGCCGCGCGCCGTGGAAGTGCGCCACAACGACGCTGTCGTGGGGCTTGTGCGCCACGGAAAAGCTGCAGCCGTCGGCCCATAGATCAGCGTCATGGGCGTCCAGGATCGGCACGCCGCCAGCCGCGTTGCGCGCGTCGTAAGCGATGTCCAGGTTTTCCAGACGCAGTCCGCCGCGCTCAACGCTGAGCAACGGTTTACCGGCGTCGGCCGCGGAGCGCGACGCGTCCCAGACGATCAGCGGTCGGAAACCGGCGCCGGCGCACAAGATCAACGAGCGATCGCCGAAGGCCGTGGCGGTCTCGAAGAGCGGTCCGTCGTCGTCGATTTCGATGACGCTCAAGCGGTCGACAGGCGCAGCCGCCGCCGCTTCCGCCAGGGTGGGATAAACGAGGCCGCCTCCGCCGTCCGGCGCACGTGCCACATGCAGCACCAGGGCGTCGGCCGGCCGCTGGAATCGGCCGACCCACGGCTCCTCGATCGTCTGTCGCAGATCGGCGACGTCCACCGGCCGGGCCGTCGGATCGAGCAGCGGAAAGTGCGGCTTGTCGGCCGGCTTGTCCAGCGGCTTGTCCGGCGGCTTGTCCGACGGCTTCGGATCCCCGACGCCGGGATTCGCCGGCGGAACGATGGCGGCGGAAAGCGAGGGCGGAGGCTCCGTCGGCGCCTTATGGGCAGGCGCGTCGGTATTTGCCGTGGAATGCGCCGTCCGCAGCTGCAGGACCACTGCCGTGACGACGGCTACGAGAATGCCGCCGGCGACGCCGCCGATGATGTACAAGCGGCGTGGGTCGGGCGTGGAAGGTTGGCGCTCCAACTCGGCCGCCTTGGGTTTGGCGCTTCCTTTGAGTACGGGCTTGGACGCGCGGGACGGCAGCCGCGACGAGGCCGGTGCGTCGCTGTCGTCGGCCCGCTTGACTGGGCGGGGCCGCGGCGGATCGTCTTCGCCGTCGAGCAGCCCGCGCAGCACGTCCTGGCGGTCCAGCGGTCGTGCGCCGCCGGCCAGCCATTTGAGGTCGTCGAGCAATTCGTCCGCCGTTTGATGGCGGTCCGCCGGCTTCTTCGCCAGCAGCCGCCGCAGCACCGCGGCGGTCGCCGGCGTCACCCGCGGATTGGCCAGGCGCACGTCGGGAGGCTCGGCGTTCAGGTGTTTTTGCAGGCGTTCGGCCAGGCCGCCCTCCGCGAATGGCGCCCGGCCCGTCAAGAGATGGTGCCAAGTGCAGCCAAGGGAATAAAGATCGCTGCGAACATCGGCCTTGCTGCTGTCGCAGGCCTGTTCCGGCGAGATGTAATCGACGGTGCCGACGGTGGTGCCGGCCCGGGTGACGCGGAATTCCTCGGTGCGGGCTTCGCGGGACAAGCCGAGGTCCGCCAGTTTAATCAGCAGTTTGCCCTTTTTCCGCGTCACCAGAAAATTGGACGGCTTGACGTCGCGATGGACGATGCCCCTGCGGTGGGCGTGGGAGAGCGCCGTGGCCGCCTGCGTGATGATTTCCAGCGATTCCCCAGGCTCGAGCTGTCCCTTGCGCTCAAGGTATTCCATCAGATCGACGCCTTCGACGAATTCCATCGCGATGTAGAAGCAGCCGTCGGCGTCGCCGAAGTCGTACAGCTTGACGATGTTTTCGTGGCGCAGTTTGGCGGCGTGCTTGGCTTCGCGGCGGAAGCGCTCGATCATGATGGGCTTGGCAGCCATTTCGGGCGGCAGCACCTTGAGGGCGACGTCGCGCTTGGCCTC
The DNA here is from genome assembly GCA_035546275.1 of Gemmataceae bacterium. Taxonomy (GTDB): domain Bacteria; phylum Planctomycetota; class Planctomycetia; order Gemmatales; family Gemmataceae; genus UBA4732. The sequence goes on along the minus strand of DATKHW010000592.1, from coordinate 12,318 downwards.
GGGGTCGTAGGCCTTGTAGACCGCGCCCATGCCGCCGGTGGCCAGATGGGCCGTGACGCGGTACTTTCCCACCTGAACGACGTGCTTCGGTCCTTTGCCTGAAAGGTCCGGGGACATGGCGACTCCAGATGACGCCGCGCTGGAATGCGGAGCGCCGGGGTCTCCTCCGGGCGGTGGTGACAAAGTATTTCAAATATAGCTGGACGCGCGGCTAACCGTCAATGCTGCGGCCGGCTTCCCCGCATCGGCAGCCGCCGCCGGTTGATCGCGGCCGCATTTTTCCTCAATTCTTCTCTGTTCTCCGCCCGCCGGCGGTCAATAATCATCTTCACGCCCTCACGCGCCGATTCGCCTCCAAAGGAAGGACATAACTGATGCGCCGCTCCTGCTTCACCGTTGCCGTGGTAATGGGTTTTTGGGGCGCCGCGGCGTTCGCTGGGGAAGCGCCGGCCGACGCGCCGCATCCCACGAAGCCGCGCGTTCTGCCGGGCGTTCACCTCGATGGCGGGGTGCAGCTGCCCAACCAGTGGTCGCTGCGACCCGCCGGCAAGCATCTTCCGCTTGGGGACTTCCCCGTCAACATCGCTATCCATCCCGACGGCAAATGGGCCGCCATCCTGCACGCAGGTTACGGCCAGCATGAGATCGCCCTCGTCGAATTGCAGGGCGCCAAGCTGCACCTGGTAAGCCGCGTGAGCCTCGACCAAACATTTTATGGGATCTGCTTTTCCCCCGACGGCAAGACCCTGTACGCCAGCGGCGGCGAATTCGAGGTGGTCCACGCGTTCCATTTCGACAGGGGACTGCTGTCCGATCCGCGCGACATCCCCGTCGCCGCAATCGCCGACACATTCGTCGTCGCCGGCGTGGCCGTGGACCCGGCCGGCCAAACCCTCTTCGCGGCCGGTCCCTGGGGCGACGCCGTCGCCGTCGTGCCGCTGGACAATCCCCAAAACCGGCGCACGGTCCGCCTCGACAAGGGCAGCTTCCCCTACGCCTGTCTCGCCGACGCCAAAGGCGATCGCCTGTTCGTCAGCTTGTGGGGCAGCGCCGCCGTCGCCGTCATCGACCCCGGCCAAGCCAAGGTGGTCGAAACGTGGCCCACCGAATCACATCCGACCGAAATGGCCTTGTCGCCGGACGGCAAGACCCTGTTCGTGGCCTGCGCCAATTCCTCGCAGGTGAGCGTGCTAGACGCCTCGAATCACGGCAAGTCCCTGGAAACGCTCCGCTGCTCTCTCTACCCCGACGCCCCGTCCGGCAACACGCCCAACAGCCTCGCTCTGACGCCCGATGGCCGAATGCTCTTTGTCGCCAACGCCGACGCCAGCAACCTCGCCGTCTTCAACGTCACGTCGCCCGGCCATTCCGAATCGCTCGGCTTCATTCCCACCGGCTGGTACCCCACGTCGGTGCGTTACAACCCGGCCGATCAGCGCCTCTACGTCGCGGAGGGCAAGGGCCTGTCGTCGCGCTCCAACCCACAAGGCCCCAACCCCGCGGAAGCCAAGAATCTAGGATCGACTTATCAATACATCGCCGGTCTGCTTCAGGGGGATTTGAGCGCCATTGAGCTGCCCGGTCCGGACAAGCTGGCCGATTACACGAAGCAAGCCTACACATGCTCGCCGCTCCGTCCCGACCAGGCCCCGACCGGCGACTGGCCGGAGGACAGCCCCATCCCGCACAAGGTCGGCGGCGACAGCCCGATCAAGCACTGCATCTACATCATCAAGGAAAACCGCACCTACGACCAAATCCTCGGGGACGTGAAAGAAGGCGACGGCGACCCCGACCTCTGCCTCTTTGGCGAAATGATTAGCCCGAATTATCACAAACTTGCCCGCCAGTTCGTCCTGCTGGACAACTTCTACGTGGACGGCGAGGTGTCGGCCGACGGCCATCAGTGGTCGATGGGCGCGTATGCCACCGATTTCGTGGAGAAGGTTTGGCCGCTGAATTACCGCGGCAGTCCCCGGGGCAAGCTGACCACTTATCCGTCAGAGGGCAATTACGATCCGATCGCCCGCCCCGCCGGCGGCTACATCTGGGACCGCTGCGCCGAGGCCAATGTGAGCTACCGCAGTTACGGCGAGTGGGTGGACAACGCCAAGAAGGCCGGCGACCCCGCCGTGCCGCGCGTCAAGGCGCTGGTGGGCCACATCGACCCCGATTTCCACGGTTGGGATCTCGATTATCCGGATGTGAGGCGGGCCGAGCGCTTCATCGCCGAACTGCACCGCTTCGAGCTGGGCGGCAAGGACGGCGACATGCCGAGCCTGAGCATCCTGCGCCTGCCGAACGACCACACCACGGGGACGAAGATCGGCAAGCCGACGCCGCGGGCCATGATCGCCGACAACGACCTGGCGCTTGGAATGGTGGTGGAGGCGGTGAGCAAGAGCAAGTTCTGGCAGGACACGGTGATCTTCGTGCTGGAGGACGACGCCCAGAACGGCCCGGACCACGTGGACGCCCATCGCACCGAGGCCCTGGTAATCAGCGCGTACACCAAGCGCAACTATGTCGATTCGACGATGTACTCGACGAGCAGCATGGCGCGGACGATGGAGCTGATCCTGGGCCTGAAGCCGATGAGCCAGTTCGACGCGGCGGCCCGGCCGATGGCGAACGCCTTTCAGGCCAAGCCCGACCTGACGCCGTATGAACACGCCGAGGCCCAGGCCGATTTGAAGGAGACGAACACGGCGTCGGCGTGGGGCGCGAAGCAGTCGGAGCAATTCGACTTCGACGAGGAAGACAAGGTGGACGATCTGGCGTTCAATGACGTAATATGGCGATCCGTAAAGGGGGCGTCCTCGCCGGCGCCAGCCCCAGTGCGGGCGGCGTTCGTGCGGCCGACGGACAAGGGGGACAAGGACGACGACCATTGACGGCGGCGCGCCTTCACTGGGCCAACGGAGCATGGCGTTCTACCGCACAGCCGCCGCCGCTGGGGAAAGTCGCGGATAATGGAAGGCGCACAATTCGCCGAACCGCCTCTTACTTATTCGCGCACGACTGCACATACGGACGCCACTGGTCGCGGTTGGCGTTGCCGGTCCAAGCGATCGCTTTGTGCTCGCTTGTCACCCAAACGACCCAGTCGTCGTGCGTGGTCCGGTTCTCCTCTTGCCAGGTGAATCGGACGCGGACGGCGCAGGCTGCCGGCTTGTCCAAGGGCTTGGTCCTGGAGCCGTCGACGATCTTCGAGACGGCGGCGTACTCCGGCGCTTCGGTTTCGATGCGGACGATCTCCACGTTCGAATAACAGCTCCGAACGTATTTCTCCGCCGCGACGGCGTCGGGATTCGGTCCGGACTCGCAGCCGACCGCGAACAGGAAGGCAAGGCCGATCGACCATCGCATGGTGTAGTCCCGCTTGGTAATATGCCCGGTGGAAACCGCGCGGCCGTGGGTTCGTTTCATGCTTCTCGCGGCCTGGGAGGAATCATGCTGGAACCATAGCACACGAACGGGCGGCGCATGGACCGGCCGACGCCTGAGGCTGATCCGCGGTGCATCCAATCAGTTTGCTGGATCGCCGGCGGTTGCCGCCAACAAGCCGCTCTCGTTGCGCCCTGGACGGGCGCGCATGCCTGCTGGAAGGTTCATGGCGGACAGCAATGAGCAAGGTTTCGGGACGCCGGGATTCAGAATTGCCATTTGACCTGCAACCTTATTTGAAAGGCGGTCTCCTCGAACTGAGGCCGCTCAGCGCCGCGGATTTCCTCGACCTGTATGCTGTTGCTTCCGACCCGCTCATTTGGGAGCAACATCCTTGCAATGACCGCTACCAAGAGCAGGTTTTCAAGGTCTTTTTCCGCGAAGCGCTGGACTCCCAAGGCGCGCTGGTCGCCATCGACTGCAAAGCTGGCCGCGTTATCGGCTCGTCGCGGTTCCACGGTTACGATGTAGCGAATAGCGAGATCGAGATCGGCTGGACGTTCCTGGCGCGGTCCCACTGGGGCGGCGTTTACAACGGAGAGATGAAGAAGCTGATGTTGGGTCACGCCTTCCAATTCGTTCGGAACGTGATCTTCCTGATCGGCCCACATAACATCCGGTCCCAGCGGGCTGTGGAAAAGATCGGCGCCATTCGCTCGGGCTGGAGGCGCGACGCAACCGGCCGGGAGAGCTTGATTTATCGGATCAAAGCTGCGGCTTATACATGACCGAAAATCAAAGCGGCGACGCAGACGCGCTTTACCATGAATTCCGATCGCCTTTTTCTTTTTGCATAAGCTGCGCCGTTGTTGTTCACAAGCCGTTGCTCCCCTGGCGCCCTGCGGCCGACCAATGCGAGGCGCGAGCCCTATGAAGCAGGGCCAGAGGAGGAAACCAAAAGTCGTCGCTGGACCAGTCATCGGCGCTTCCCGGCAATGATTGGCATGTGGAACGCAGCGCAACTACGTCGGGATCGACATGCCCGGCCCGGCGGACGCCGGCACATACTCAAAGAACGAGGATTTCGCGACCATAATGGGCGTTCGCGGCTACCATATCGTCATCGACCCGGGCTGCACCGACACGCTGGCGGCGATTTACGCCATGCCAGTGCAGCGCGTGAAGCCCTTTCTCCCCGGAGGGGGCGGGCCTTGACTCGCAGGCCGATGATGGACAACAAAACCGTCGCGGTGGTCGTCATGATCGCGTTCAGCGTCATCGGCGTCTTGGGCGATTACTTCCTCAAGCTGGCCAGCAAAAGGGACGACTCGCTCACGACGCCCGCGTTCTATGTGGGCTTCGCCTTGTATGCGGCCGCCGCGTTCGGCTGCGTGTTCGTGATGAAGCACCTGAAGCTGGCGACGATCGGCTTCCTCTATTCCGTTCCCATGCTTGTGCCGCTGACGGCCGTGGGCGTGGCCGTCTTTCGCGAGTCGCCCAACTACCGTGAGATCGCCGGGGTCGTCCTGGCCGTCGCCGCGCTCATCCTCTTGGTGCGCTTCGCATAGCCAAGAGCCTCGGCGCAACCGGCTTCACGTCGAGTCGGCGAAAGAGGAGAAGCTGGTGGCTCGTGCTATCCATTCCTTGCCGCCCGGTCCAAAATCGCCGGCTGCCTGGCAGCTCCTCCGCTATTCCTACTCCCCTTTGTCGTTCCTTGAAGAGTGTTCGCGCCGCTTCGGCGATCCCTTCACGGTCCGATGGGCCGGCTACGGAAAGTTCGTGATGTTAGCCGATCCGCAGGCGGTGAAGGACGTATTCCGCGGCGATGCGCACGCGCTGCATTCGGGGGAGCGCAACGAGTTCCTGGCGGCCTCGGTCGGCAAGAACTCTGTATTGGTTCTGGACGACGAGCCTCATGCGCGCCAGCGGCGCGTCCTGTTGCCGCCGCTGAAAGGCGAACGGATGCGTTCTTTCTTCGGCGCTATGCAATCGGCCGCCCTGGAAGAGATGCACGCATGGCCCCTTGGCGGGACCATGGGGATGTTAGCGCCGATGCAGCAAATCACCCTGCGGGTGATGCTCCAGGTGGTGCTGGGGTTGTCGCCCGGCCCAGAACTCGATGGTTTCGCCGTAAGGGTCGAGCGCGTTCTGGCACTCGGCCGCGGCCGTTACGGGCTGATTTTCGTCAAGGTGCTCCCTATTGCAATGCTCCAAAGAACGCGCTGGCTGCCGTTTTACCGGCGGATGCACGAGCTGGACGAAGCACTGTTTGCCTTCATGGAAAGGCAAGGCCGAAGGCCTACGGAGGTTCGCGGCGAAAGCATCCTGGCCGATCTGCTGGCGGCCAGCCACGAAGACGGGAGGCCGTTGAGCCGCCAGGAGGTCCGCGACGCCCTGGTTACGCTGATCTTCGCCGGCCACGACACGACCTCCGTGGCGCTGGCCTGGGCGTTGGAGCAGATCGTGCCCCGCCCCGATGTCGTGGAGCGCATCGCCGATGAATTGGAGCGAACGACGAGCGGCAGACTCCCGGCGGCCGATCAGCTGAGCGGACTGCAATTCCTCGACGCTGCCATCCGTGAGTCGTTGCGCATTCGTACCATCCTGCCGTTCGCCGTCCGGCTGGCCAAGGCAGCCTTCATGGCCGGCGGCCGCGCGTACCCGCCCGGCGTCGTGCTGTGTCCGTGCAGCCATCTCGTCCATCGCCGAGATGATTTGTACCCAGAGCCGGCGAGATTCCGTCCCGAACGCTTCTTAGAAAAACACTATGCGGCGCACGAATGGTTTCCATTTGGCGGCGGAGGTCGAATGTGCCTGGGCATGGCTTTTGCCTTATACGAGATGAAGGTCGTCCTTAGCACGTTGTTCGCAACTGTCCGCTTGGCCCGCCCACCCGACAGCCGATCTGCTCCGATTCGACGCGGCCTTGCGCTGGCGCCGGATGACGAAGCGAAAATGACCGTGGTGGAGAGACGGACCTAACGAGCCCATTCTTTGCCGCACAGGAGGTAGTCCCATGAAAAGCCTGCTGCTTGCGGCGTGCATGGCGTGTTCGTTTGCCGGCGGCGTCGCCGCGGCCGACGACAAAGCCACCCCGATTACTCCCGGCTCGCCGGCGGAACTGGATGGATTGCTGGCCTACTGGAAGCTCGATGAGGGGGACGGAACGACGGCTGAGGATGTTTCGCCCAATAAGATGAAAGCGACCCTGCACGGCGGCCGTTGGGCGCCTGGCGCCAAGGGAACCGCGTTGCAGTTCGACAAGGACGGCGACTACCTGGATTACGGCGATTCGCCGCAGCTGAATTTCAAGGCCGGCGCCGCCTTCACATTCGCCGGCTGGGTGAAGACCATGGCGGAGCGCGGCGCGGTCGTGTCGCAACGCAACAGCAAAGACGGCGGGGCCAATATCGACCTCACCCTCAACGGCGGCAAGGTCACGGCCCTGGTGCGCTCCGATAATAAGGAAACCGGCCAGCATGCCACGGTAACGAGCGGCGCACCGATCAACGACGGTGAATGGCATCACTTCGCCCTGACCCGCGACACGGGCCGCACGATTGAGTTATTTATCGACGGCGTTTCTCAGGGTCAGGCGTCCGGAGCGGATGCAGGCGGCGCCGTCACCACCAACTTGCGCGCCCTCGGCTCAGAGCGCTCCTGGGTGCGCACAGGTTTCCCCGGCGCCCAGTTCGTCGGCGCCGTGGACGAGTTTTGCGTTTTCGGCCGCGCCCTGAACCCGGAGGAGATTCGCAAACTCGCCGGGCCGCCGCGGCCGGTCGCAGCAAGGAAGGAACCGCCTCCGGGAGCGGCCCGCTACGCCGCCAACGGCGTCACCTTCGATTATCCCAAGGCGTGGATGGTCATGGCCGACAAGCCCGGCGGCGTGGTCAGCGTCGCCGTTCAGAACGACAAGGGCACGCAGGCTCTCGTTCAGGTTCATCCGGCCGACGCCGATCCCAAGGCCGTTCGCTCCCAATTGGAATCCGTCATGCGCAAGGCCTTCGAGGGCAAGCTCGTGGCTGGAAGCGAAAAGGCCGCCAAGCGAAAAATAGCTGGCGCCGACCGCGAGGGGGCGGGAATGGATTTTGAAGCAGCCAAGGACGTGCCCATCCACTTCGAGTTCTTCGCCTTCCCCCTCGCAGCGAAGAAGCCCGTGGTGGTCGTCGTCTTTCAGAACGGCTCCTTTGACTCCGATGCGGCCAAGGAGGGGTTCGATCTAATTGCCGCGTCCCTTGCCGCATCGCCGACGGAAGGCGATAAGTAAACTCGCCCGGATTTCCAACAAGGTGCGGGGCCGACTCTGGAATTGCATCAGGTCGGCCCAGGAGCGGCGATATGCCGGAGCAATCCCCTCCATTTCGAGATTTCGGCCTACTTCCTGAAGGGCTGCAACCGCCCGCCGAGAAGATACGAGCATTTCTGTCTCCAGGACGCATCGCCGGCCAGTTTATCGGCACGGCGATCGTTTCCGCGCTGGGCTTAGGGCTGACGCTGCTGTTTGCCCTGACGCTGTCGATGCCGTTGAGCCTGCTCGCCTGCGCCGCCGCTGTGATTGCATTCGGGACGTTTGTGTATCTGGCGACGCACAACGACTACCGCTGGGTCGAGCTGGAAGGCGACGTGTTGCGCGCCCGGCGTCTTTACAGGGGCCGAACCATTGAACGATCGGTGCAGGAAATAGAGTGCCTCGGCACGATGGTCTATCCGATCCGAACCGCTGCGACCGTCGTCGTCGAAGGTCTGTTGGGGCGCGTGAAAGGCATTGAGATTCGATTCCGCGACCGGCGCACGCCGCTGCGGATCATGCGAGCCGACCCCGCCATGAGCAACGCTCAGGCGCTGATTGAAGCGGTCCTTTATCGGATGAAGCAAATCCGCGAAATCGAGGCCGACCTCGTCAACTTCGCGGGGCGACCTCTGGTGCGAAACATCCACTGGAAGGGCGAGCAGCCGGCTGTTCCCGCTGGAAGAAATCTTAAGGTGATTCTCTGTTGTCTCATACTGCTGACGTTGCTGTTCGGTACGGTCCTCGCGTTTTGGGGCCGCCAGGAACAGGAGCTGCAACGCCTCGCTTCCGAGCCGCCGCATGAAATCGCGCTTGAGGCTTTGATCCGCGATGGGCCGGGCGCCAACCGTCACATCACGCTGACTGATTTTCGCCCCGGCGGCTATGTCTTCGAGACCGAGTCCAACCACTGGACCGAGGCGTGGGTCGCCCTCTTCCCCGTCAAGGCGCCGGCCGCGCCGGCCAAGGCGATCCAGGTGGTCTTGTCGTCGAAGGTCGTCCGCGATGAGGCCGACCTCCAGCGATTGCTGCAGCAGGGCCGGGTGACGGGGATTTGTTCCGAAAAGCCGAGTTCGAGCTGGGGAACGGAACTGGGACCGAAGCTCGAAAAGATGAATCCCGGATGTACGCTTACATCGGCCTGGTCGGTTGCAGAGCTGCGTGCAGCGCCGAGCGCCGCCACGGTGACGGCGATCCTGACGGGATCGGCGAGCTGTTTTGTGGCGGTCTTGGTGCTCGCGCTGATCCTTTACTGGAAGGCCCGGTGAGCCAAAGACGCCGCTCGAAAAGCGAGGGGCGCGCCACCGAGTCCGCCCGATTTCTTGTTCCATCGCGCATCCGCGCCGGTTACACTGCGAATGGCTCCCTGACCGGTCTTCCGCCGTCGGAGATGCGCCCGGATGAAATCCACTTCTTCCAGCCTGCTGATACGCTTGCGCCGGCCGGGTGAGCAGGCGGCCTGGGGGCGCTTCGCCGATCTGTATACGCCGTTGTTGCTTTACTGGGCCGGTCGCATGGGCCTGTCGGCGCCGGATGCGCGGGACCTGGTGCAGGATGTTTTCGTGACGCTGATTCAGAAGCTGCCGCAGTTCCAGTACCAGCCGCGCAAGGGGAGCTTCCGTTCGTGGCTGCGCACAGTGGCCGAGACTCGTTGGCGCGACTCGCTGCGCCAGCGGGCCGCCGCGCCTCACAGTGAGGGGCCGGCGCCGCTGGAGGATGTGGTTGTGCCGGATGGGGCGGCCGCCCTGTGGGAGACGGAATATCGAACGCACCTCGTCGGCCGGGCGCTGCAGATCATGCAGAGCGACTTCGAGGCGAAAACCTGGAAGGCATGTTGGGCGGTGGTGGTCGAAAATCGGTCTGGGGCGGAGCTCGCTGCCGAACTCGGAATGACGATAGACGCCGTTTATGCCGCCCGGTCGCGCATCCTGCGGCGGCTGCGGCAGGAGTTGGCGGGGCTGATGGACTGACTGCGGAGAGTTTCGCGTCAGGTCTCGGCGGCTCGCCCGTATCCTTCCATGTCAAGCAGATCACGGGGGGTTTCAACCCCAAAACCGAGGGCGATCGTCGTCCTCGGCGCCCCCCGCAGTCCTCCACACGCAGGACGGCGACCCATGCGAACGGGCCGGCTCCCCGTGCGCACCGGGCATGGTCCCGGCATTTCGAGCCGAAGAAGGAGCTGCAGCCATGATGAAGTCTCTCAACCGGATTCCGCGATTCCTGCTGGCCGTGGTCGTGACGGCCGTTGCGACCACCGCAGCGCATGCGGATCGTCTGACCGGTCCTGGCGAGGACCGGATGTTCGCGCCGGCGCACACGACGGTCAGGTACACGGACTTGTTTTGGGGATTTCGGCCCGCGGTCGTGACTGTCGCAGGCGAGCGCGGCCGAGTGTTGGAGTTGCAGGTATATGATGCAGACGGGAACCTGGTCGGCTCCGACACGGGAGATTCGTGCACCGTGTCCTGGACGCCTCGGCGGGTCGGGCCCTACACCATCAAAGTGATCAACCGGAGCGCGATACCCAACTTTTACGATCTCCATGCCGATTAACATCCTGGTGCGGCGACAAGCCGGCTCCCCCTCGTGGGCGCGGGCTTCTTTCGTTGACCCCCGTCGCCGTTCGACGCAGCAAAGCGTCAACCCAGCGCCTGCACGCGCCCCATCCCGGCCCATTGTTCCAACCGTGTGAATTCCCCCATCCGTTTCCGCTTGACACAAATGCAAATCCCCTTCATGATAACGGGACTGACCAGTCAGTCCGCTCCACGGCGGCTTCTCTCAACGGTTGCGAGACGGCTTATGCATTTGCTATGTGAGGGCCCTGTTGGGGAAGCTCGCAGTTCATCCTGGTTCGCTTGGCGCGTCTGGGCCCTCGCCGCGGCGGCGGCCGGAGCGGCCGGCCTGGGCTGCGGCGGCGATACGCAAGCGTCCGGCCCGGCCAAGGATCCGGCGGTACAAGTCGCCGTGTTCGTTCCTGGCCAGATAACCGATTCCGAGGTCTTTACCGGCCGCATCCAGACGATGCACTCCCAGGAAATCAAGGCCCGTGTGACCGGCCATTTGAAGGTCATCCATTTCAAGGAGGGCGAGGACGTCAAGAAAGGCGCGCCGCTCTTCGACATCGATTCCCGGCTCTATGACGACGCGCTCCGGCAGACCAAGGCGCAGGTCGCCCAGGCGCAAGCCCACTATGAGGCCGCGGCCGACACCTACCGCCGCGACAAGAATGCCCCGGGCGGTGTGGCGGCCGCCACCGTGGAACAGGACGCCGACGCCGCTAACGAAGCCAAGGCGGCGATCGAAGCCGCCAAGGCCGCCGAGGCCACGGCCCGGCAGAACGTCGATTATTGCCACATCACGGCGGATTTCGACGGCCGGATCAGCCGGCTCAGCGTCGATCTGGACAACGACATCATCGCCGACAACACGACGCTGGCCACGCTCGTCCAGCTTCAGCCGAAGATGTACGCCTATTTCGACGTGGACGAGCGGTCCTTCCTCGATCTGATGGTCGGCAAGAAGACGGACCGCGACAGCACGCCGATGCTGCCGGCCTACCTCCCTCAGGGGCGCGTCACGGCCGATGCCGTGAAGAGCCTGCATCTCACGCTCGGCCTGGCCAACGAGGACCCGCAGCATTTCACCCACCCCGGCGACCTGGTCATCGCCAACAACCAGCTCGACGCCTCCACCGGCACCATCCGCATGTGGGGGACCTTCGCCAACGAGCGCGAGGACCTGGAGCCGAACATGTTCGCGCGCGTCCGCGTGGACGTCGGCCAGCCGCATGAAGCGCTCTTCGTCGCCGAGGCCGCCCTCGGCTCCGACCAGGGATTCCGCTATCTCTACGTCATCAACGACAAAAACGAGGCTGAATATACCCGTGTGGACGTCGGCCAGCAGATGAAGGGCCGCGTGGAGGTAACGGCGTCCACCGGCTACTCGCCGCTGACCAAAGACAAGCGCGTCGTCGTCAACGGCCTGCAGAGCATTCATCCGGTCCTGGACGCCGAGGGCAAACCGCAGCCCGTCAAAGTCGCGCCCACCGTGGTCCAGATGCCGCGAGTCAAAACCGACGACGACAATCTGGCGGCGAAATAAGCCGCAGCCGGACGCGCCTTCCCTGCCTCGAAGAAGACCTTCTCCCTGGCCGCCTGGGCATTGACGTGTTTTCGCGCTTCTTCATCGACCGGCCGATCTTCGCTTCGGTGCTGTCGATCGTGATCACCCTGGCGGGCGCCGTCGCCTATTTCAACTTGCCGTTAGCCCAATATCCGCAAATCACGCCGCCCAGCATCATTGTTCAATGCACCTTCCCTGGCGCCAGCGCCCAGGTCGTCGCCCAATCCGTCGCGGCGCCGATCGAGCAGCAGGTCAACGGCGTCGAGAACATGATCTATATGTCCTCGGCGTCGGCCAACGACGGCTCCTACAGCCTGACCGTCACCTTCAAGCCGGGCGTCGATCTGAATTTCGCCCAGGTGCTGGTGCAGAATCGCGTCAACCTGGCTCTGCCGCTTTTGCCCGACGTGGTCAAGCAAACCGGCGTCACCACGCGCAAGCGCAATCCCGACATCCTGCTCATCGTCAGTATCTACTCGGAAAAGAATCCCCAGACGGGCGACCGCTATTACGACCAG
>DATKHW010000591.1:0-7315 GCA_035546275.1 Gemmataceae bacterium | reverse complement strand
GCCGCCCGGCAGGCTGCCCAGGCCCGCGTCCATGAATTCGGCGAGCAGGTCGGCCGTCGTGCGGCCCGTCAGACGGTGGAACCAGTCCCACTCGACGGCGGTGTAGGCCTTCAGGTGCAGCCGCGGATGCGCTTGATGGATAATCCGGATGACGTTTAGATACCATTCATACGGCAACTGGTGGTGCAGTCCGCCGACGATGTGCAACTCCGTGGCGCCGCGGCGATCGGCCTCGGCGGCGCGCTCCAGGATCTGCTCGTCGGTCATGACGTAGCCCTTCTCGCCGCGCAGGTCGGACCGGAAAGCGCAGAAGGTGCAGCGGTAGACGCACACGTTGGTCGGATTGAGGTGCGTGTTGACGTTGTAGTAGGTGCAATCGCCGTTCTTGCGTTCGCGGACGATATTGGCCAGTTCGCCGACGGTGAACAGGTCGGCGCTTTCATAGAGAAAGACGCCGTCGTCGAACGACAGCCGGCGGCCGGCTTCGACCTTTTCCCGGATGACTGACAAGCGGGCGTCCGCTTTCCGGTCGATCATGATTCGGTCCCACTTCCCTAGCACCAAGGCGACAGATTAATTGATACGGCAATTCGTGCCCGATTTCCAGGTTTCAAAACTTTCCGAAACCTGCGGCGACTGGCGATCCGATTAACTAACCGTTGGCGCTGAATAGCCCTAACCGCGAGAAGGCAACCAGAGGGGGAAGCGAGGAGAGTCTCATTCCACGGCTGGCGGCCGTCCAATCAGCGTGCTGTGAAATTCCTGCGAAACCGGGCTGCGCATTGGCAGTCGCAGCGCGAACGTGCTGCCCTGGCCGACTTCACTGCGCAGCAGAATGTCGCCGCCATGTTCGCGGAGGATTTTCTGGCTAACCGCCAAGCCTAACCCGGTGCCGCGGGCGCCCTTCGTGCTGACGAACGGTCGGAATATCTCCGCCTGTTTTTCCGGCGGTACGCCCGGCCCGTTGTCCGTAACCTCGATGCGCAGCCACTTGCCGTCCGATTCGCGTACGGTCGCCACGGTCACGCGCGGCTCCGCGACGCCCTCCACGGCGTCGAGGGCATTGCCGACGATGTTGAGCAGCGCCCGGTGGACGCCCTCCGCATCGGCGGGGCAGCGCGGCAGCGACGGGGTCAGCGCGGCCGACAGCGTCACGCCGAGTTCCTTGGCCCGCGGCGCCAGCAGCTCCATCACGTCGCGGACCACGGTGCCCAGGTCGCTTTCCTCCAGAACCGGCTCACGGTCCTTGCAGTAGCTGAGCATGTCCATGACCAGCTCATAGATTTTGCCCTGGTTCTTCTCGACGATGGCCCAGCCTTGCCGCAGCGCCTTGTCGTCGCCGTCCTCGATGCCGATCTTCAGCACCTTTCCGCCGATTTGAAATCCCTGAAGGATGTTTTTGATGTGGTGCGACAGAGCGGCGATGGTCTGTCCGACGGCCGCCAGCCGCTCGGCTTGGACCAGCGCGTGGTGATAGCGCGTCTCTTCGACGGCCAGCGCCGCTTGGTGGGCGATGGCCGCGGCCAGGGCCAGATGGTCGGATGTGAACTTGCCGCTGGGATTGCCGGCCGCGATCATCTCCCGCGCGTTGGTCCGCGTGTCGAGGTAAATCACGCCAAGCGTTTCGTGCCGTCCCTTCATCGGCACGCAGATCACCTCGCGCACGCCGAACCGAACGATGCTCTGCACCGATTGGAAGCGCTCGTCGCGCGTGGCGTCGGAGACGAGTATGCCCTGCTTTTCGTGGAGGACGTAATCCATGACCGTGCGGCTGACGGGAATTTTTTCCTGGCGATCGACGCCTTCGCGCCAGCGGATCGCTTTCGGCTCCAACCCGGCGCTGCTGGTCAAATCCGCCGCGGCCGTTCCCTCCGGCGATACCGCACGCAGCATGACGCAGCCGCGGTCGGCCTCGATCGACTTGAATACCAGCTCCAGAATGCGGTCGAGCAATTCATTGAGATCGAGAATGTGGCTGACTGCCTGGATGGCCTCGTACATGACGCCGAGGTTGGCGAGGGCCGCCTTGAGCCATTTGCCCTCGACTTTCTCCGGCTGAGCCAGGATGCGGCTGCCCTCCGACTCGCCGATGGTCTTGACGACGGCGGAGGAAAGCTCCAGGTCCTGGCGCGCGATGAGATTGATCTGATCGGCGAGCGCACTGGGCGGCGGCGCTTCGGTGCGTCCCGCGCTGAAGACGAGAATAGTTTGGCCGATGCGCAGCTGGTCGCCGGGCTGGAGCAGCACGTCGCGGACGCTTTGGCCGTTGACGAAGGTGCCGTTGGCGCTGCCGACGTCGAGGAGGCGATAGCCTTCCGGGGAGCGAACGAACTCGGCGTGGCGCCGGGATACTTCGGTGTCGCAAAGGCGCACCTTGCTGGACGAGTCTCGGCCGGCGGTGAGACGGTCGCCGGTCAGCTCGAACTGCTTGCCTTCGTCGGCGCCCTTGATGACGATCAAGCGAGGCACGATGATTCCTCGCGGCCGAAGCGGCGCGGTCCAACCCGGCGGCGCACCGGGTCAAGGGAAAATCCTTAACCCACCGTACCGGCGGCGCGGGCCGGCTGTCAAGCAAAAGGCTGGGCGAAGCGGCCGCGTGATTTCCTATTTCGGCGCCGCTGCGACCAGCACGGCCGTTGGGTTGCTGGCCACAAGCGGCTTGCCTTGCCGCTCGGCGCCGAGATAGGCGACCACCTCGACCAGGACGGGGGTGGGACCGTTCAGCAGGCCCATGCTGCGCGCATCCGCGGGCGGGAAATCCAGCGTCAGCGTTCCGTCCTCCTTCGGCAGCCGCGTGCGCAGGTGCTGATACAGGGTGATCTGCGAATTCCCGGCCGGGATCACCATCCGCAGGGAGAAAACCTGGTCGGCGTCATCGGGGCGCAGCCGGTGGAACGCAACCGTCCCGGTCAGCGGTGCGGCGCCGTCCAGCGCCTCGGCGTGTTCGATCTTCAGGTCGGACAGCCGGCCGACCGGCGCCTCCGGACCGACGTCGTCCGCGGCGCGCAAGGTCCTTGTGGTCATCACGGCGTCAGCAAGGCCAGCAAGTTTGGCCTGCTCGGCCGTCATCGTCAGCGGCAATGCCTCGCCGTTCCAACCGACCAGCATCGTCGGCGTTTTCGATTTCATCAGGCGGGCGCCGAACATGGCGACGAAGCCGCCGTCGTCGCCGCCCACCTGCTGATTGAGCCGCATCGAGGCGAGATCGACGATCTTGTCATTCGGCCCAAAGGCGTTGTTGTCCCGCACCCACTGGACGCCGACTTCTCGAACGTCCTTGACTTCGGGCGCCAAGTTCGGCGGCGGATTCGGCGCCGGCGGATTTCCGGCCGGCCCCGTCGTCAGCTCCCGCAACATCGGACCCAACTTGGCGACCAGGTCCTTCGTGACAGCCGGCTGGTTTATCGAAATCACCACGTGCGAGCCGTTCGCCGTGGCGGCGAAGCTCTTATTCAGATCGCCGCAGAACTGATCGACCAGGGGCGGCACATCCGGCGGCGCTCCGTTGAGTATGGCCGTCCTGATTTTGGGATATTGGCTTTGCAAGGACTCGCGGCCGCTGTTCACGACTTTCAGCACCGCCTGGGCCGAAAGCTCGCTCTTCGTTTCCACGTCCATAACCAACATCGGATCGCGCGATACGTTTGCCGTCACAGAGACCGCGTCGATCTGTTCGCCGACGACGGACGCGGTGGTCGTCGCCGCGCCCTGCGGGATCTGCTTGGCCGCCTCGCGCGCCAGCGCCCGCATCGGCTCGACGGCGACGATCGCCGTGAGGTCGTCGCCAAAGCTCGCCTTTTGCACTCGGTCAAGCAGCGGACCTTTAGCCCCCTTGGCCGAGAGCATTTTCTTCAGCGTCGGCTCCGGGGCGGCGGCGGCCGTGCGGTCGTCGATCAGAAAGACGGCCCACGCGGCGCCGGCCAGCTGCGAATTCAGCCGGTAATAGGTCTGGTTTTGGTATTTCGCCTCCGTGGCACCGGGAAACAGCGCCAGCAGCTTGTCCTTGCCGCCCACCGGCGCGGCGAAGCGAACGACGCCGCCGAATGAGAAAAGCATGTTGCCGCCGGGCAGCGGGTCGAGATACAGCAGCAGGTCCTCCGCCTGGCGCGGGTCGAGGCCGAGGACGGCCAGAGACTGGAACATCTCGCGCTGCGGCAACGCGGCCAACGTCTGGGACGCCAGCAAACGCTTCGGATGTGCTGCGACCACGCCGGTGAAGCTGTCCGCGAGGTAATCGGCGGCCAGCTGCTGTGTCGCCGCGGGCGGCGTTGGGGGGCCGTTCGTGTTCTTCGGCGGCGAATCTTGGGGATGACCCGTATCAGCGACAGGAGAATCGGGGGCGTGGCGCGGCTCGGTCCCGATCAAGCGCGTAAGCAGATAGAGACCGACCACCATCCCGATGCCAACCATCAGAATCGCCGCGGCGCCCACGGCAAGGCCCGGCATAAGCGAGGCTCTTTGGCGTCCGTCCGCCGGCAGCAAAGGCGGCGGGGCCGGCGGCGCCGGAGGCCGCGCGGCAACGGGCGGAACAAACTCGGCTCTCCGCGGCGGCGCCGGCAGTGGAATGGCTGCGGTCCGCACTTCCGCAGGCGCTCGCGGAGCAACCGGGCGGGGTGTGGCGATCGGCGGCGGCGCCAGCGCGGCCACGGGCGGCGCGGGCGCGCTGATTTTCAGAACGGTCTGGCACGTCGGGCAGCGAACCATCTTGCCGAAGGACTGTTCGCCGACCTGAAGAACGGTCTTGCATGTGGGGCAGGCGACGCGGAGCGCGGGCATAAGAATTTCCCCGGAAAAGCTCGAAGCCTTTCCCGATTGTAAACGAGTTCGCCAGGCGCCGCTATAGGCCGAACTCGGCGCCAACCGCCTTTGGCCCTGGCTACATTCTGACCTTGTGCCGGGCGCGGCATCTCGGTATGGTCCGCCCGCTCAGGGAACCTATGCGCGGAGAAGGTATCGTCAGGACGACGGCGCCGGGCGGCGCAGCGCCGGCCATCTGTCCGCGCCGGGAGAGCTGTCATGTCCGCCGTGGTGCTGCTGGTTTGCGCCGCCGCCCTCGGGCAGCCGGCGCCGGGCGCTTCCAGCGAGCCGCCGCCGCCTGCTATTCCCGGCGTCGTGGTGAGCCAGCCGCTGAACATCTTCTATCAGCCGCCGCCGGAACAAGCGGGCAAGAAGAACCCGCCGGCGGAACAACCGCCGGCGGAGCAGCCGCCGGCCGAGCAGCCGGCCACCGCCTGCGCGGAATACGCCGCGGATCGGCCCTGGTACAGCGTCCACGCCCAGGCCACCGTCGTCAGCCAGGGCAACCTGCCGTTCATTTCCCCGTACATCGGCCCCAACAGCCTGCCGCCCAACGGCAACTTCCAGAGCACCAACACCGACACCCTTTTCCTGGACGTGCGCCTCTGGCAGGGCGCCGACTTCGTGTTCAACCCGGAAGTGTCGGGCGGCACCGGACTCGGACAGACTCTCGGCCTGGCCGGCTTCCCTAACGGGGAGGCGACGCGCGTCGGCCAACTGGAACCGACGCCTTACATCGCTCGGGCCATTTTCCGCCAGAGGTTCGACCTCGACGGCGAATGGGAAAAGGTCGAGGACGCTCCCAACCAGATCGCCGGCGTGCAAGGCAAGAATCGTTTCACCATCAGCATCGGCAAGATGTCCGCCGAGGACGTTTTCGACGACAACGTCTACAGCCACGATCCACGCACGTCGTTCCTGAGCTGGGCGTTGATGTACACAGGGGCCTGGGACTATCCTGCGAATACGCGCGGCTACAACTATGGCATCGTGCTGGACTACACCAACATGTTCTACGCCGTCCGTTACGGCATTTTCGGCGAGCCAAGTACGGCAAACGGTCCCGTCATCGACCACGATTTCCTCAAGGCGCACGGCCAAATCCTCGAATTCGAGCAGGATTTCATCCTCGGCGACAATCCCGCCCACCTGCGCGAGTTTGGCTACCTGAACACGGCCCACATGGGCCAGTATCGCCAGTCGCTGCAGGAGACGCCGGTCGATCCCGACATTACCGCAACGCGCAATTACCGGAACAAGTATGGATTCGGCCTCAGTTACGACTTGGAGTTTTCCCCCGACCTCGGCTTTTTCGCGCGGGCCGGCTGGAACGACGGCCAGACGGAGAGCTGGGCGTTCACCGAAATCGACCAGACGGCGGCGCTGGGTTTCCTGCTCAAGGGCACGGCATGGGGCCGCAAACAGGATCAGGTCGGATTAGCCGGCGTGATCAACGGCCTGTCGGACGCCCACAAGGACTATCTGGCAGCCGGCGGCGTCGGCTTCATCATCGGCGACGGGGCGCTGAAATATGGGCCGGAAGAGATCCTCGAAACCTTCTACGACTGGGACCTGCATAAGGGCATTAACGTGACGTTCGATTTCCAGGGCGTGAACAATCCGGCGTACAACGAGGATCGTGGGCCGGTCGCGATTTTTGGGGTGCGGCTGCATTTGGAGTATTAAGGGCGGTGAATGCGCAACATAATTCAAGCCCAGCCCGACCGGCCAAACTGACGGTCGCCTGCGTCATCACTTCCACGCCGCATACAGCGTCATGCCCTGGTAATCGCGGACGAACCCCGCCGCCTCCAGCAACTCACGGCCCTCCGTCGTCGTCACCGCCTGGCCGTTCCACTCCTGGACCGCCAGCTTGTGCCGCGTCGGCCCGCGGCCGCACAGCTCCGGCAGACAGGCGACCGCCGCCGCTGCGTCGTCGCGGCTGGCGCTGGCCAATGCGGTGAGCCGTCGGCCGTGCTGCTCCACCAGCAGAATCGGCCGGCCGGCTCGCAGCGTCAGCCAGTTGCCCGGCCGCCGCAACAGAGGCCGCACGCCGCCGTCCAAAAGCGGTACGTCGAACGGGGCCCCAGCACCGTAGAGATTGGCCGGATCGAGGCTGTGCAGCAGCACGACGGGGGCCGCCGCGGTAGACGGCAGGCAAAGGTCTTGCAATTGGCGAGCGGCTTCCGGCAGCGCGAACTGGGCGCCTGACAGGCCCTCCACGAAATAGCCGCGCCGCACGTCGCCCGCCAATTCCATCCGGCTCAGCACCTCGTACAGCACGCGCCACGGCAGCGCCCACGTGTCGAGCAGTGCCATTTCCCGCGTTAGGACGCCGTAGCGTCGCAGCAGCAGCGACGTCTGCGCCACGGCGTGCGCCTCCGGCTGCGGCCGGCCCCACGGAAGGACGGACCAGCGGCCTTCCGGCTCCAGTCCCGCCCGACGGCGCAGCGCCCGCAGAGTAGGGAGAGAAGGCGATTGGGATAGTGCGCCAATCGCTCCGCGATTGGCCGGCGAC